>NZ_JAMQOL010000023.1:0-228748 GCF_023717965.1 Paractinoplanes hotanensis
AAGATCCTGACGCTGCGCTTCTACGGCAACCTGACCCAGTCGCAGATCGCCGACCAGATCGGGATCAGCCAGATGCATGTGAGCCGGCTGCTGACGAAGGCGCTGACGAAGCTCCGCACCGAACTCCACAACGGCTTCTGACATCAGAAGCTGGATCAAGTTCAAGGTCCTGTCGTAGCGGGGCGGGTGGTCCGGACCGCAACTCCCGTCGAGGGCCGCGCCGGGAGGAGCTGGGCGCTGGGCGCCCAGAGCGCTCCTCCCAGCACGGCGACGTGCGTGCGTGGTCACGCCCAACGGCAAAAGAACAACCCCTCCGGGCCGGGGCCGGAGGGGTTGACTTTGTTCTTCGAGCGCAACCATTTACGCAGGTCGCGCGGGTGGGGTGAGCGTCCTGGGCGCGCCAGCGCCCTGCTCGCCCCGCCCGCGCCCTCGACGGGAGTTACGGTCCGGACCACCCGCCCCGCTACGACATCCTGCTCTTGATCTGGCTCTTGCTGAGCGCTCTTGATCTGGCTCTTACTGAGCGCCCGACGCCTGCCAGTTGAGCGAGACGAGCAGGGAGCGCGCCTGGTCGGCCACCTCTGCATCCGTCACCACCGCATACGTCCCGGCCTGGATCGAGGAGCGCGAGGCGAAGTCGCGCCGGCCGCCGGTGGCCGCGTGGGCGATGGCGCCGAACACCGCACCCCAGGCGGCGCCGATCAGCAGGCAGACCAGGATGACGGCGAACCAGCCGGAGTCGCTGAACAGCCCGAACAGCAGGCCGACGAACAGGCCGAACCAGGCGCCGCTGGCCGCGCCGGCCAGCGCCGCGCGGGCGACCGTGACCCGGCCCAGCACGTTCTCGACCAGGCGCAGGTCGGTGCCGATGATGGCGGTGCGCTCGACCGGGAACTTGTTGTCGCTGAGCGTGTCGACGGCCTTCTGGGCCTGGGCGTAGCCGGGGTAGGTGCCGACCACGACGGTCGGGGAGCCGCCCGCGGCCTGCGTCTGGGCGGGCAGGCTGGGCACGCCGCCCGGGCCGGGCGGGACGCCGCCGGCCGTCGTCGGGTTATCGGGGGTGGGTGCGGTCATTTCGTACCTCCCTTGACGCGGCGGCCGGCGGATGCCGGAGCGCCGGAGTTCTTTCGCACGGACGCGGGAGCGGGCTTCGGCCGGGTCCGAGGAGCCGGAGGCGGCGCCGACAGCGGGAAGGCGGCGGCCAGGCGGGCCCACAGCAGGAAGGCGCCGGCCGCGACGGCCGTGATCGCGGCCGAGCCGGCCAGGAACGCGAACCGGCCCGAGACCAGGTCGGGCATGGCCCGCTCGGAGAGGACGACCGAGGCCAGGCCGAACGATCCGGCCGCGGCGGTCACCAGGCCGACGGCCAGCAGCGGCAGCTTGACCACGCGGCTGGCGGGCCGGGTGTCCATGGGTTTGAGCAGCCGGATGATGAACACCGCGAACGCGCCCCAGGCCAGCGTGACCATGAGCGCGGCCAGGGTGTCGCTGGGGCGGTGCCACTCGGCCCAGACGGTGGCCACGGCGATCACCGTGACGTAGGCGAAGCCGGCCAGGGCGACCATGCCCCGCAGCGCCTGCGGCAGCACCAGGATCACCGCGAACGCGACCGACGCGGCGGCCGTGGTGTGGCCGCTGGGGAACGAGTTCGGCATCCCCGAGCCGTCCAGGTCGGGGCGGGGGAGCTGGGTCTTGATCAGCTGCGTGGTCAGGTTGGCCCCGATCACCAGCAGGGCCGCGCCGAGCGCCAGGTCGAGCCGCCGGCGGACCACGCCGAAGACCGCCGCGAACAGGCAGACCAGCACGAGGCTGGCCAGCGAAGTGTTGTTGAGCGTGCGCTCGAGCACCCCGGTCACCTGTGCGTGGTGCACGTCGGCGCCGCGCATCACGATCGTGTCGACCTGCTGGCCGAGCGTCGTGCGGACGGCGACCTGGTAGAGCGCCGGCACGGCGAGCGTTGCCAGGGCGGCGACGGCCAACGGCGCGAGCAGGTGACGCGAGGCGCGGGGAGGCGCGGCCGTCGCCGGCTGGGGGGACGCCAGGACCGTCATGGGCGTGTCCTTCGGATGGGCTGGGCGGGGCGCTAGGGCGATTGCCCAACCGGCGGCATTTCTAAGCGCGTCGAATCATAAGTCTCAGCGGGTTCACGGCGACACATCCGCCACGTGTGCGTCGCGTCGCAACTTGTCCGCACCCTCGTGCGCACTTGTCCCGCAACTCCCCGCCGCCACCTTCTAACGGACGCCGCCCGTTGAGAAGGAGACGTTCCATATGAGGCAGTACGCCCGCCGGTTCGCCGGCCCGCTGCTGGTGTTCGCTGTCGGTGCCGGTCCGGTGGCCGCGCCCGGTACGGCGAACGCGGCCGCGGTCTCGGCCAAGATCGACGTGCGCACCACGCTCAAGGTGCGATCCGGTCCCTCGCTGGCCGGCAAGGTGCTGGGGTCGCTGCGCGACAACCAGCGGGTCTCCGTCGTCTGCGCGGTCACCGGCCAGAGGGTCCGGGGCTCGGTGCGTACGACGACCCAGTGGGACAAGCTCAGCTCGGGTGGTTACGTCACCCACGCGTACGTGCGGAGCAGCGGAGCCATCAAGCGCTGCGCGACCTCGTCGCCCCAGGCCGTGGCGGTCAAGGCGAAGAAGCCGGCCAAGGCGAAGAAGCCGGCCAAGGCCGTCACCACGAACAAGGTCGGCACCGTGCGCAGCTCCGACGGCAAGGTCAACATCCGGTCGGGCCCGTCGACCACCGCCGCGGTCCGGCGCGTCGTCGCCAGCGGCAAGAAGTTGACCGGCGTCTGCTATGTCACCGGCGCGACGGTCCGCGGCACGGTCCGCACGACCTCGCAGTGGAACAAGCTCTCCGACGGCAACTACATCTCCCACGCCTACTTCGTGACGGCCGCGCTCAAGGCGTGCCCGGGCACTCCGGCCACGGCGCCGAAGCCGGTCGTCTCCCAGACGCCGGAGCAGTTCATCAAGGCGGCCGTGCCGGGCGCGCAGCTCGGCTGGCGCGAGTACGGCGTGCCGGCCTCGGTGACGATCGCGCAGGCGATCCTCGAGTCGGGCTGGGGCCGCAGCGGCCTGTCGTCGGTCGACCGCAACTACTTCGGGATCAAGTGCCAGAACGGCCGCTACGGCACGCTGGCCAACGGCTGCCACGAGTACACGACGCAGGAGTGCACCAAGGCGGGCAGCTGCTTCACCACGACGGCGACCTTCCGGACGTACGCCTCGATGGCGCACTCCTTCCGTGACCACGGCAACTTCCTGAGGGTCAACCCCCGGTACGCCCCGGCCTTCAACTACACGAAGAACGCCAACGCCTTCATCTGGAACGTGTGGAAGGCCGGCTACGCGACCGACCCGAACTACTACACCAAGATCACGACGCTGATGGCGCAGCAGAAGCTGTACCAGTACGACACCTGGAAGTGAGACTCACCCCCGTTGGCCGAAGCAGGCTGACGGGGGTGATTTGCACTTTATGCTGGCTTCGGTGAAGCGACGGGAGCCCTCGGCCGCCGCGGCGGAGGCCCGCCGCGGAAGCTTCACCGGTCTGCTTCTGGCGGGTGTCGTCCTGCTCGCCGGGCTCGCCGTGGTCACCTCGGTCTATGCCGTGCTGCGCTCGGCGCAGCGCGAGAACGCCGAGCGCGTGATGGACCAGCGCACCGCGATGGCCCGGGCGGCCGTGCAGACCGAGACCGAGCGGTATCGGTCGCTGGTCGAGACGGCCGCCGCCGGCATCGGCACCGACGCCACCCTGACCTGGGCCGAGTTCGACGCGGCGACCGCGCCGCTGGCCTCGGCCAACCTGATCGGCGCGGCTTCCCTGGCCTACGTCGTCCCGGTCACCAGGAGTGAGATCCCGGCCCAGCAGGCGCTCTGGCGGTCGCGCGGGGCCTCGGGGCTGGAACTACGCCCGGCTGTCCCCGCCGACGAGCACTACTTCTCGATCTTCACCCGCCCGTTGACCGCGGGCGGCCGGCCGATGAACGGCATCGACGTCGCGGCCGCCCCCGAGGCCGCGGCCGCCCTCACCGACGCCCGCCGGATCGGCCAGCCCAGCGTCTCCGACGCGTACGTGCTGTTGCGCGACCGCAATCTGCCGGCGGCCCAGCAGCAGCGCTCGTTCGTCTTCGCCGCCCCGATCTGGACCCGGGCCAACGTGCCCGAGTTCCGCGGCTGGCTCGTCCTCGGCCTCCGCGGGCAGGACTTCCTCACCGGCATGCTCGAGGCCGCCAGCCAGGGCCAGCTCGGGGGCGTGCTGCTCGCCACCAACCGCAACGGCGGCCGCCCGCCCGTCGCCGAATATCCCGTTCCCGGCCGGGCGAACCTGGAGCGCACCGCCGACCTCGTGGTCGCCGACCGGGGCTGGACCCTGGTCACCCGGGCCGAGGCCGCGCACCTGCCCGGCGCCTCGAGCCGGCTGCCGCTCACGGTGCTGCTCACCGGCAGCGCCCTCTCGCTGTTGCTCGCCGGCCTGGTCTACGTGCTGGCCACCGGCCGGGCCCGGGCCTGGGCGCGGGTGCAGAAGGCGACCGTGGACCTGCGCCAGGCCGAGGAGGAGAGCCGTCGCCAGGCCGGCCTGCTGGGCGCGATCATGGCGAGCATCAGCGACGCGGTCGGCGTGGTCGACGAGCGCGGCGCGTTCCTGATGCACAACCCGGCCGCGCGGGCGCTGCTCGGGGTGGCCGAGGACGAGGACGACCCGGCCGAATGGCAGAAGCACTACGGGCTCTACCGGCCGGACGGGCGCACACCGTTCCCGGTGGCGGAGACGCCGCTGATGCGGGCCCTGCACGGTGAGTCGTGCGACGGCGTCGAGATCCTCGTGCGCAACGCCCAGCGGCCCGAGGGCGTGCTGGTCAGCGTGGACGGGCGCCCGCTGGACACCAGCGCCGGCCGGCACGGCGCGGTGGCCGTCTTCCACGACATCACCGAGCTGCGCCGCTACGAGAACGACCTGGCGGTCTTCGCCGGGGTGGTCGCGCACGACCTGAAGGCGCCGCTGACCGTCATCCGCGGGCACAGCGAGGCGGTGATCGAGGACCTGCCGCCGGGCACGGGGGTCGAGCACACCGTGGAGCGCATCATCCGGGCCGTCGACCGGATGGCCGGACTGATCGACACGCTGCTCGCCTACAGCACGGCACGGGACGCGCCGCTGCGCATCCGCCGGGTCGGCCTGGGCGCGCTGGCCGGCGAGGTGGTCCACGACCGTACGGCGCACCTGCGCCCCGAGGACCGGCCGCGGATCACCGTCGGCGAGCTGCCGGCGGTGACCGCCGACCCGGCGATGCTGCGGCACGTGCTGGACAACCTGATCGGCAACGCCCTCAAGTATGTGCGCCCGGGCACCGAGCCGCGCGTCGAGGTGACGGGCTCGACCGACGGCGCCTGGGCCCGGGTCGAGGTGGCGGACCGGGGGATCGGCATCCCCGACGACGCCAAGAACGACGTCTTCGACAGCTTCCATCGCGCCCACGCCGAGGCCGGGTACGCCGGCACCGGCCTCGGCCTGGCGATCTGCCGGCGCATCGTGGAGCGCCACGGCGGCGAGATCGGGGTGGCCGACAACCCCGGCGGCGGCACGCGCTTCCACTTCACCCTGCCCGTTGTCGTGTTCGAGGAGGAACCGCACATGAAAGACACCGATGAGGCCGCGGCCCGAGCGGCCCTGGAACGTGCCCTGGCCCAGCGGGCCGCGATGGAGAACTCCCGCCTGCCCGGCCTGAGCGCGTTGCCGGCAGCCGACCCGTCGTCGCACGACCCGGCCGCGGCCGACATCCGCACCCCGGTGCCGGAACACCACCCCGCCGTCGAGTGAGGGTGTGACCCAGGTGACGTGGGGTGTCGCGTCGCCGGCGGAGGGGCAGGATGAGAGTCATGACGATTCCCGCACTGCCGCTCCCCAAGGCGGCCGACGGCACCCCCGTCGAGATGCCTCTGCTCGGCTTCGGCACCTGGCAGCTGCACGGCGATTCCGCGTACCAGGCGGTCCGGGACGCGCTGGAGGCCGGCTACCGCCACCTCGACACCGCCACCATGTACGGCAACGAGGCTGAGGTCGGCCGCGCCCTGAAGGACTCCGGCGTCCCCCGCGACCAGGTCTTCCTCACCACCAAGCTGCCGCCCGAGCGGGCCGGCCGGGAAAGGGCCACGATCGAGGCCTCCCTGCGCGACCTGGGCGTCGACGCGGTCGACCTGTGGCTGATCCACTGGCCGCCCCACCGCGGCCGGTCGGTGCGCGTCTGGCAGGCGTTCATCGAGGCCCGCGAGGCCGGCCTGACCCGGGCCATCGGCGTCAGTAACTACGACACCGGCGAGGTCGACGAGCTGACGGCCGAGACCGGCCAGACCCCGGCGGTCAACCAGGTCCGCTTCGGTCCGTCCCTCTACGACCCGCGCGTCCTGGCCGCCCACCGCGAGCGGGGCGTCGTCCTCGAGGGCTACTCCCCGTTCAAGACGACCAACCTGCACGACCCGGCCCTGACCCGCATCGCCGCCGCCCACGGCGTCGACCCGGCCCGCGTCGTGCTGCGCTGGCACGTCCAGCACGAGATCGTGGTGATCCCCAAGTCCAAGACCCCGGAACGCATCGCCGGCAACGCCGACATCGACGGCTTCGTGCTCACCGCCGACGAGATGCGAGCCATCGACGCGCTCGGCGGTCGCTGAGGCAGATCCGTCCGGCGGAGATTCCCGGTGTGGAGGCGGCGTTAATCACCAGGCGTTTTCGGCGGGATCCGCCTATTCTTGCTGCGCGATGTCGACAACACCTGCTGCACCGGCGCTGGCGGAACTGCGTGGCCGGATCAATGAACTGCTCCCGCGTGATGAGCGGCGCCTGCACCGGCGGCTCGAGGGCACCCGGCGCATCCGCGACGAGGACGCCCGTGCTGCCGCTCTGAGCGAGATCTCGGCCGAGGTCGAGAAGGCGGCCGCCCGCCTGGCCGCGCGGGTGGCCGGCGTGCCCGCGATCGGCTATCCCCAGTCGCTGCCGGTCAGCCAGCGCAAGGACGACATCCTGGCCGCCATCCGCGACCACCAGGTGGTCGTCGTGGCGGGTGAGACGGGGTCGGGCAAGACGACGCAGATTCCGAAGATCTGCATCGAGCTCGGGCGCGGCGTCCGCGGGCAGATCGGGCACACGCAGCCGCGGCGGATCGCGGCGCGCACCGTCGCCGAGCGCATCGCCGAAGAGGTCGGGCGGCCGTTGGGCACGACCGTCGGCTACAAGGTGCGCTTCACCGACCAGGTCTCCGACGACACCATGGTCAAGGTGATGACGGACGGCATCCTGCTGGCCGAGATCCAGAACGACCGCAACCTCTACCGGTACGACACGCTGATCATCGACGAGGCCCACGAGCGCAGCCTCAACATCGACTTCATCCTGGGTTACCTGCGCGAGCTGCTGCCCCGGCGGCCCGAGCTGAAGCTGATCATCACGTCGGCCACCATCGAGACGCAGCGGTTCGCCGAGCACTTCGCCGACAAGGACGGCAAGCCGGCCCCGGTGATCGAGGTTTCCGGCCGTACGTTCCCGGTCGAGACCCGCTACCGGCCGCTCGTCACCACCACCGAGGATGACACCGAGGAGCCCCAGGACCAGGTTGACGGCATCGCCGACGCGGTCGACGAGCTGGGTCGCGAGGGTGACGGCGACATCCTGGTCTTCCTCTCCGGCGAGCGCGAGATCCGGGACACCGCCGACGCGCTGGGCAAGCGCAACCTGCGCAACACCGACATCGTGCCGCTGTACGGCCGGCTGTCGGCGGCCGAGCAGCACAAGGTCTTCGAGCGGCACTCGCAGCGCCGGGTCGTGCTGGCCACCAACGTCGCTGAGACCTCGCTGACCGTGCCGGGCATCCGCTACGTCATCGACCCCGGCACCGCGCGCATCAGCCGCTACTCGCACCGACTCAAGGTGCAGCGCCTGCCCATCGAGGCGGTGTCGCAGGCCAGCGCCAACCAGCGCAAGGGCCGCTGCGGCCGGGTCGCCGACGGCATCTGCATCCGGTTGTACTCCGAGGAGGACTTCGAGGCGCGGCCCGAGTTCACCGAGCCCGAGATCCTGCGGACCAACCTGGCCAGCGTCATCCTGCAGATGACCAACCTGGGCCTGGGCGACCTGGCGAAGTTCCCGTTCATCGACCCGCCCGACCGCCGCAACATCACCGACGGCGTGAAGCTGCTGGAGGAGCTGGGCGCGCTCGACGACCGCAAGCTCACCCCGCTCGGCCGTCAGCTCGCGCAGCTGCCGGTCGACCCGCGGCTGGCCCGCATGGTGATCGAGGCCGACCGGCAGGAGTGCCTGGCCGAGGTCATGGTGATCGCGGCCGCGCTGTCCATTCAAGACCCGCGCGAGCGCCCCACCGAGAAGCAGCAGCAGGCCGACGAGAAGCACGCCCGGTTCACCGACAAGGAATCGGACTTCTTCAGCTACCTCAACCTGTGGCGCTACCTGCGCGAGAAGCAGCAGGAGCTGTCCGGCAACCAGTTCCGGCGGCTCTGTCGCAGCGAATTCCTCAACTACCTTCGCGTACGCGAGTGGCAGGACATCTACGCGCAGCTGCGCCAGGTGGCCCGTACGCTCGGACTGTCGCTCGTGGAGGACCGCGAGGAGGTCGCCGAGGGGCAGCACGTGCACACGGCCCTGCTGTCCGGCCTGCTCTCGCACATCGGCCTCAAGGAGGGCGACAAGCGCGAGTACCTGGGCGCCCGCGGCGCGAAGTTCGCCATCTTCCCGGGCTCGGCGCTGTTCAAGAAGCAGCCGCGCTGGGTGATGTCGGCCGAACTGGTCGAGACCAGCCGTCTGTGGGGCCGGGTGAACGCCCGCATCGAGCCCGAGTGGGCCGAGAAACTGGCGCCCCACCTGGTCAAGTACTCGTACAGCGAGCCGCACTGGGAAAAGAAGCAGGGCGCCGTCATGGCGTACGAGAAGGTGACCCTGTACGGGTTGCCGATCGTGCCCCGGCGCAAGGTCGGCTACTCCAAGGTCGACCCGGTGGCGTCGCGGGAGCTGTTCATCCGGCACGCGCTGGTCGAGGGCGACTGGGACACCCACCACACGTTCTACAACGAGAACGTGAAGCTGCTGGCCCGGATCGAGGAGATCGAGAACCGGGCCCGGCGGCGCGACATCGCGGTCGACGACGAGACCGTGTACGCCCTGTACGACGCCCGCATCCCGGCCGACGTGGTCTCGGCCCGGCACTTCGACTCGTGGTGGAAGAAGGCCCGGCGCGACGACCCGGAGCTGCTGACGTTCACCCGCGAGATGCTCGTGAACGCCGGCCGCGACGGGGTGGACCCCAACGCGTACCCGGACGCCTGGCTCGCCAACGGGGTGCGGCTGCCGCTGACGTACGAGTTCGAGCCGAACACGAAGGCCGACGGCGTCACCGTCGAGGTGCCGATCGCGCTGCTCAACAAGCTCGACCCGGACGACTTCGGCTGGTCGGTGCCCGGGTTCCGGCGCGAGGTCGTGATCGCGTTGATCCGGGCTCTGCCCAAGGCGTTGCGGACCAACTTCGTCCCCGTGCCGGACTGGGCCGACGCCGTGCTCGACCGGGTGCCGGCGCGACGCGGGCCGCTGCCCGACGCGATCGGCAACGAGCTGCGACGGCTGACCGGGACCGTCGTGCCGCGCGACGCCTGGCGCCCCGACGAGGTGCCCGACCATCTGCGCGTCAACTTCCGGGTGGTCGACGAGCAGGGCCAGGTCGCGGGGGAGGGCCGCGACCTCGAGGTGCTGCGGCGCTCGCTGGCCCCCAAGGTGCAGCAGACCATCTCGAAGGCGGCCGGCGACATCGAGCGCCGGGGCATCACCGCCAACGACTTCGGAATGCTGCCGCGCCGGGTCGCCCAGGTGCGCGGCGGGTACGAGGTCAACGTCTATCCGGCGCTGGTCGACGAGGGCGACAGCGTGGCCGTCAAGGTCTTCGAGACCGAGGCCGAGCAGCGTACGGCCATGATCGCGGGAACCCGCAAGCTGCTGCTGCTGACGTTGCCGCCGGCCGCGCGCTACCTGCAGGGGCGGCTCGACAACCAGGCCAAGCTCGAGCTGACCCGGGGCAACCCGTACCGGTCGATCGCCGAGCTGCTGGACGACTGCGCCGGGGCGGCCGTCGACCGGCTGGTGGCCGACGCGGGCGGGCCGGTGTGGTCGTCGATCGAGTTCGCCTCGCTGCGCGACACCGTACGCCAGGATCTCGTCGACGCCGTGGCCAACGTGGTCACCCAGGTGCGGCAGGTGCTCTCCACGGCGTACGACATCGAGCAGCGCCTGAAGTCGCAGCGCAACCCGACGCTGCTGCCCGCCCTGGCCGACATCCGCCAGCAGCTCAAGGGCCTCGTGCACGCCGGCTTCGTGACCGAGACCGGCTGGCGCCAGCTGCACCACCTGCCGCGCTATCTGCGCGGCATGGTCTACCGGCTCGACCGCCTCGGCGGCAACCTGGCCCGCGACCGCCAGCTGACGGCCCAGATCCACGAGATCGAGTCGGAGTACCGCGAGCTGCGCGGGCTCGGCGCACCCGAGGAGGGGCTGCGGGAGATCCGCTGGATGATCGAGGAATTGCGGATCAACTTCTTCGCCCAGTCGCTCGGCACCGCCTATCCGATATCGGACAAACGGATCTTCAAGGCGATGGACCAGCTCCCGGTGTAGCGCGCTCGTTGGCGCTCGGGTGCCGTTCGGTCACCCCCCTGTCGTGGGTGCCCGGCAGGCCCTAGCGTTCTGGCCATGACGAACGAATTCCTGGCCTTCGCCCCGATTTCCGCGCTCGTTCCGGCCTCTCCGGCGACCGGCCTGCTCGACGAAATGATGGCGCGGGTCGGGGTCGACGGCATCGTCGCCGCCCTCGCCGACCCGGGCCTGCTGGCCCTGGTCGACCAGCACGCCGCCGCCGTGCGGGACACGCTCGAGTCGGCCGGCCGCGACGGCGACGCCGACGGCCTGGCCGGGTACGCCCGGGCGATCGTCGCGGGCGCCCGCCGGATGAGCCGCGGCCTGCCCGACCCGGGTTTCGCGCCGACCGCTCCGGCCGACTGGAAGGCCGCCGACTGGCACCTGCTGCGCCTGGTCGCGATCTGCATGATCGCCGAGGAGAACGGGGTGCTCTGACCTTCTCCGGGGCCGCCGGGCGGGCCGTCCACTTTCAGGTTCGCCCGAAACGCCTATAGGGGTGCGTTGCGGTGAAATCGGTCAATACGCCATCTTGTACGTATGAAGCTCGCCCTCACGCTCGCCGCGATCACCGGTCTCGTCATCCCCGCGGCACCCGCGTTCGCCGCTCCGACGCCCGCCCCGTCCGCCACGGCTCCGTCCACCGCGCAGCTGGTCGCCCGGTGGACCTTCGACGCCGGCGCCGTCAACGGCCGCGTGGCTGACGCCTCGGGACGCGGCGGCCCCGCCCTCACCACCCGCACCGCCGACGCGGGTGTGCTCCGCTTCGACACCGCCACCCCGAGCGGCCGCTACGTCTCGTTCCCGACGGCGTGCGCGACCACCGCCACCAAGTGCCCGCGCGCGCTGCTGGAGACGGCGAGCGTCGCCAACCTCAACCCCGGCACCCGGAACTTCCGCTGGTCGGCCCGGCTGCTGACGATCAAGACCCAGATCACGGGTTCGGCCAACGTCATGCAGAAGGGCGTGGCCAACACGTCGAGCCAGTGGAAGATGCAGGTCGGCAAGACCAACGGCAAGGCACAGTGCGTCGTCGTCGGCGCCGGCTCGCCCACCGTCTACATCGCGCGCTCGTCGGCCTCGGTCGCCGACGGCACCTGGCACAAGGTCGTCTGCCAGCGCCGGGGCACGGCGCTCCAGGTGTGGATCGACGACAAGCTCGACGGTCAGGCCACCGTCCCGGCCAACCTGTCCGTCAGCAACACGTTGCCGCTGCGCATCGGCGGCCCGAACTTCAACACCAAGACCGACATGTTCCACGGCCGCCTCGACGACGTCTACGCCGAGCTCGGCTGACGGTTACCCGAAGGTGCCCTGAGCTCGGAAAAGTGCGTTCTTCCGAGCCCAGGGCACGGCTCGTACGGTGATCGGCATGGCTGTTTCTCTGATCAACCCGCCCGGCTTGCCGAAGATCGACGTCTACCGGCAGGTGTCGATCGCGACCGGCACCAGGCTCATCCACGTCGCCGGCCAGGTCGCCTGGGACGCCGGCGACTTCGCCACCCAGGTCGAGCAGAGCTACCTGAACGTGGCCACCGCGCTCGAGGCCGCCGGCGCCACATTCGCCGACGTCGTGAAGCTCACCGTGCACGTCGTCGACTGGAAACCCGACCGCATGCCCGAGCTGCTGGACGGCATCGCCCGCGCCTCGGCCCGGCTGGGCGTGACCATTGAGGCTCCGGCCTCGCTGTTCGGCATCGCCGCCCTCGACGTCCCGGAGCACCTGGTCGAGGTCGAGGCGACGGCCGTACTCGAATAGGTGTGCTAGGCGTTGCCCTCGAACCGGCGGCGGGCGGCTTTGATCTGCGACAGATAGGTCTGGGTCCAGTCGCACATGCCGTCGACCACCTTGCGCAGGGCCTGGCCGGCGTCGGTGAGGGTGTATTCGACGCTGGGTGGGACGGTGGGGTGCACGGTCCGCTCGACCAGGCCGTTCCGTTCGAGCGTGCGCAGATTCTGGGTGAGCACCTTGTGGCTGATGCCGCCGACCTCGCGGCGCAGCTCGTTGAAGCGCATGGTGCGCTGCCCGAGAAACTCGATGATCAGCAGCGACCACTTGGTGGCCACGTCCGAGAAGATCTCGCGGGCCAGCGAGTCGGCCTGGGCCAGGTCGGCCTCGGGCGGCAAAGCGCTGATCTCCTGCCTGGTCCCCATGCCAAGACCCTACTTGCCGTACGGATAGAGGCGCCCGGGCTGTGCCCGGGCGCCTCTATCATCGCGGCCGTTCGCCGTCGGCCCTTTGCGTTGGCCCAGCTGCGCTTTCGTGGTGGCGCGGCTGGGCCGTCGTGTCGGCCTAGCTGCGGCGGAAGGCGTAGGAGCGACCGCCGCTCGCGCCGGCCGCGCGGCCGGCCCGAGCCTGTTCGGAGCGTTGCCGGGCGGCCTGCCGCTCGTCGCGGGCGCCGTGCTGGGCCGCCCCCGATTTCTTACGGCCGGTGGAATCCGCGGCGCGGGGAAGGGCCGGTGCGAGCTCGCTCACGGCGAGATCATCCGGGTCGATCCGGACGGTGAAACGTTGGCCAGGCATGCAGACCTCCTCTGAGCCCTGCTGAGGACAGGGCGAGGCACGGTGGAGCCGGGGAAAGGTGAGACGTGATGTTCCGGGTGTCGGGCACGGAGGCGGCTCCACGGCGGACAACCCCGCCGGAGCACCCGGAACCGAGCACGGTGAACGGCCTCAACGGCCGGAGCATCAGAAGCGCATGCCGCAACAGTAGGGGCCGGCCCGGAGGCACGCCACCGAATTAAATCCGCGCTGCCCCGGCGTCCAGGATCGCCGTGGCCCGCGGGTAGTCCCGCAGCTGGGACCGTACGGAATCGAGCCCCACCCGCAGGGCCACCGCGGGCACGCCGCGCGCCTGGAGCACGCCGTTCGTCCACTCCACGAAGTCGGTGAAGATCGGCGTCTCGCTCACGTAGAGGGCGGCCGCCAGGAAGTCGACGATGTGCGCCATGTCCTCGGCCGTCGAGTCGAGCTGGCGCTGGTTGTACTCGCGCATGGCCGGATACGACTCGGTCAGCCGGCGCATCGCCGTGCCGATCAGCTCGCCGCGGTTGCGTACCACGTACGTGTATTCCTCGTCGCCCAGGAAGGCCGACAGCTGCGGATCCGGGCTGTACGGCGGCCAGTTGCGGGCCAGCCGCTGCGCCGCCTCTTCCGCGCCGGCGGCCCACGCGTCGGCCCCCAGGTGCTGGGCGTAGCGGCCGCCGGGACCGAAGCCGCGCCCACCGGCGATGACCGGCACCCCGGCCGCCTTGCAGGCCGTGATCGCCGCGTGCGCACGCGGCAGCCGCGTCGCGATCATGCAGCTCAGTGCGACCACGTCGGGCCCGGTCTGGTGCAGGTGGGTGATCAGGTGCGGGCCGGGCACGTTGGCGCCCAGGAAGTCGACCCGCCAGCCGTCCAGCCGCAGCATCTCGGCCAGCAGTCGGGTGGGCAGCGCGTGCCATTCCCCGTCGACGCAGGCGATGGTGACCCGGCCCCGCGTCGGCCGGACGTTCGTCCGGGCTGCCACCGCGGCCACCGCGCGCTCGCTGATCGCCGTCGCCGCGTGCTCCCGGGCGACCGACCACTCGTTGGCCGCCCACAACTCGCCCACCCGGGCCTGCGTGCCGGCGATCAGGTCGATCAGGATGCGCTGCGGCGCCACACCGCCGTCCAGCAGCTCGCCGACCATCTCGACCGCGCCGTACTCGTCGCCCTCGCCCACCAGGCGCAGGAACTCGTCGGCCAGCCCCGGCTCGTCGATCGACCGCCGCGCGACGACGCTCACGAGCGCTGCCGCACGCGCCGCTCGGCGCGCCGCGCGTCGATCGCGAACGGCGACTGGTTGCGGTCGCCGTTGCGCAGGCTCAGCTGGGTGCGGGCCGGGGCACGGACGGCCAGCATGGCGATGTCGTCCCAGGTGCCACCGTGCACCCAGTCGCTGACGAGCTGGCGCACCCGCTCGACGGTGGCCACCCCGGGCATCCCGCGGCACTCGGCCAGCGCGTCGTGCAGCCGGGCCTCGCCGAACTGCTCGTCGCCGCTCGGGCCGCCGCGGGCCTCGGTCAGGCCGTCGCTGTAGAGCAGGCACAACTCGCCGGGGGCCAGCTCGACCTCGGCCGGCCGCACCACCGTGCGGAGCACGGCGCCGATCAGTGTGCCGCTCGTGGGCACCTGTTCGACCGTGCCGTCGGACCGCAGCACCAGCGGCGGCGGATGGCCGCCGGTGGCCAGGTTGAGCCGCACCCGGCCGTGGTCGGCGCGGCTGACCGACCCGACCACCATCGTGACGAAGCGGTGCTGCCGGCCCGATTCGAGCAGGGCCTTGTTGAGCACGTGCAACATCTCGTCGGGCGCCGCGCCGACCAGTCGCAGCGCGCGCAGGGTCTGGCGCACCTTGCCGGTGAGCACTGCCGCCTCGGGCCCCTTGCCGCACACGTCGCCCAGGGCGATCACGGTGTCGGGGCTGGTGTCGGTGGGCCCGAACACGTCGTAGAAGTCGCCGCCGATGCGCATCGCCTCGCGGGCGGCCTGGTAGGAGCCGACCAGTTCGATGCCGTCGGGCTGGGGCAGCTCGGGCGGCAACAGGTCGGCCTGGAGCACCGCCGTGGTGTCGACCTGCTCGCGGTAGAGCCCGGCGGCCGAGATGGCCGCGCCGGCCCGGGCCGCGAAGATGCGGGCGAGGATCTCGTCTTCCGGGCTGAACTCGGCGTCGTCGCCGCGGCGGGCCAGGATCAGCGCCCCGGCCGGCTCGGCGTTGCCCGGCAGGGGAGTGACCAGCAGCGCCCCGACCGGGCCGAAGCCGGCGGGCAACAGCCACTCGGGAGCCTGGGACGCGTCGAGCCACTTGCTGGGGATGGGCGGGAAGCCGCCGAGCGCCTCGACCAGGCCGGGCACCTCGGCCAGGGACGGCTCGCGGAGCTGGCCCTCCACGGGCGCCTCGCCGGCCACGACCCGCACCCAGTGGGCCTGGCGGCGGTTGACGGGCAGCACCACCACGGCCGCGTCGGCCAGGTGGGCCACGGCCAGCTCGGCCGTGATGCGGATGCAGCGGCCCTGGTGCAGCGAGGAGGAGAGACGGCGACCGGCCTCGGCCAGGAACGCCGTGCGGGCACGCTCGGCGCGCAACGCGTCGGCCCGGGCCACCTCGTCGGTGCGGTCGCGCAGGTACCACCCGTAGTGGTGGTCGCCCAGCCGGCGGCGCTGACCCTGCAGGTGGCGGCCGTCGTAGCAGTCGGTGAAGGTGTCGTCGCCGGCGGCCAGCGCGCCGGCCAGGCCGGGGAGCGGCCCGCCGACCGCGGTGGCGCCCGCGGACAAACCGGGCACCAGCGTCTGAGCCGCGGAGTTGACCATGAGGATGGTGTCGTCGGCCGTGCCGCAGAGCACCACCGCCTCACTGGCGGCGTCGAGCGCGGCACGGAGCAGCGTTGCCAGCTGTTCGCCGGTGGACACCGGCGCTGTCATCGGCGATGGCGCTGTCATTGGTGCCTCCCGTCTTCTCCCCGCCTGACACGATCTTCTATGCCCAGACTACGTGCTCACGCGCTCGGCGGCCGTGCCCAGGTGGCTGATCAAGCGGGGGCGGCGCTCAGATCGACCACGATCGGGGCGTGGTCGCTGGGGCCCTTTCCCTTGCGCGCCTCGCGATCCACCACCGCGTCCGCGACCCGGTCGGCCACCGATGGGGTGGCATAGACGAGATCGATCCGCATCCCCTTGTTCTGGTGGAACATGCCGGCGCGGTAATCCCAATAGGTGAAGGGGTGGTCGCCCTTCATGGGACGGGCCACGATGTCGCGGAGCCCCACCGCGCGGATCTCGGCCAGCGCGTCACGCTCGGGCGCAGTCACATGGGTCGAGCCGGCGAACACGCTCGGATCCCACACGTCGTCGTCGGTGGGCGCGACGTTGAAGTCACCGGCGACCACCAGCGGCCCCGTGCCGGCCTCGGCCGCGAGCGTCGTGCGCAGGGCGGCCAGCCAGGACAGCTTGTAGGCGTAGTGCGGGTCCTCCGGCGTACGCCCGTTGGGCACGTAGATCGAATAGAAGCGGATCCCGTCGCACCGGGCGCTGATCGCGCGCGCTTCCGGCTCCGGATATCCCGGCTCCCCGTCGAACCCGTGGCGTACGTCCTCAAGCCCGACCCGGGACAGCAGGGCCACGCCGTTCCAGCGCCCCTGGCCGTACGCCGCGGTGTCGTAGCCCAGCTCGCGCACCTCGTCCGAGGGGAAGCCGTCGGCCGCGACCTTGGTCTCCTGAAGGCACACCACGTCCGGTTCGGTGCCGTCCAGCCACTCCAGCAGGCGTGGCAGCCGGGCCTTGACCGAGTTGACGTTCCACGTGGCGAAGCGCATCCACCCACCCTGCTACATCAGCGCCCGAACCGCTTCTTCCGCCGCGGCGAGTCACGCAGCGCGAGGCGGCCGGCGGGTGTCAGGGCCGACCGGCGGGTGTCAGGGCCGGCGGGTGAATCGCGTGGCGGCGAGAAGCGCGACGGTCAGGCCTCCCGTGAGAACGAGAAGCACCGCGACCATCCAGACCACAGCTCCCTCGGAGCCCACCAGCGCCGCCATGCCGTCTCCCTTCCGCCATCCAACATAAGCCGAATGTGATCCGCGTTACCAGCGAACCCGGCCAGCGAATAATGCCCGACTTCGGACCGCGATGCCAGTTCGCGCCCGCGCGTTGTTCAGCATGCGAGCACCCGGCCTGCCCGTTCCCCACCGGCCGCCCGAAAAGCGATCTTTTCACCGCGCCGGGCCATCCCGAGCCCCCACCCGCCCAGAGGGGATAGGAAGGGGAGACTATCGCCTGTCAAGCGGGCGCGGCCGGTTGTCCACAGATCAGTCGCGGTCGTGGCCGGCGAGGGCGGCGGCGTTCGCCGCATGCCAGTGGCGCGCGAACTCCGCCGGCGGCACCGCGGGCCCCCACAGCCAGCCCTGGCCCCGGGTCACGCCCACTGCGGCCAGGGCGTCGCGCTGCACCCGGGTCTCGACGCCCTCGGCGATCACGCTCAGGCGCAGCGCGTGGCACAGGGCCACGATGGCCCGGACGATCTCGTCGTCCTCGGGGTTGCTGCCCAGGCCGGTGACGAAGGAACGGTCGATCTTGATGCCGGTGACCGGGAAGCGGCGCAGGTAGCCCAGGGCCGAGAAGCCGGTGCCGAAGTCGTCGATGAGCACCTGGCAGCCGAGTTCGCGCAGCTCGAACAGCACCCGGCCGGCCACGCCGGTCGAGTCGACCAGCACCGTCTCGGTCATCTCGACCGCCACGCTGTGCGGGGGCACCCCGTACGCCTGCATCTCGGCCGCCAGCACCAGCGGCAGGTTCGGGTCGAGCAGCTGGCGGCCGGACACGTTGACCGAGACGTAGAACGCGTCGCCGACCGTGCCGTCGGCGCGCCATTCGCCCAGTTGGCGCAGCGACTCCCGGCGGACCCGGTCGCCGATCGCCCCGATCAGGCCGGCGTCCTCGGCGATGGGGATGAACAGGGCCGGGCTGATCGGTCCACGCACCGGGTGGTTCCAGCGCACCAGGGCCTCGGCGCCGGCCGGCACCCCGGGCATCAGGTCGACGATCGGCTGATAGGCCACGGTGAGCTCGTCGCGGCCGAGCGCCTTGCGCAGCTCGACCTCGAGTTCGATCCGTTCCCGCACCTGGTCGTGCATGACCGCGTCGAAGACCGTGCAGCTGCCGGGGCCCTCGGCCTTGGCCCGGTACATCGCCGTGTCGGCCTCGCGCGTCAGGGACTCGGCCGAGGCCGCGGGGGTCGAGGCGGAGGCCAGGCCCATGGAGCAGGTGATGGTCAGCTCGGTGCCGCGCACCGGGAACGTACGGGAGAAGCAGTTCCGGACGACGTCGACCAGCGCGTCCGCGTCGGCCCGGTCACCCGCGACGGCCAGCATGAACTCGTCGCCGCCGAGCGCGCCGACGGGAACCTCGGCCGGGACGGCCGCGCGCAGCCGCCGGCCCACCTCGATGACCAGCTGGTCGCCGGTGTCATGACCCCAGCCGTCGTTGACCATCTTGAAGCCGTCCAGGTCGAGCAGCAGCACCCAGACCGGGCCGCGCGACAGCATCCGCGTGATCTTCTCACCCGTTTCGCGGCGGTTGGGCAGGCCGGTCAGCGCGTCGTGCATGGCCTGGTGCTCGGCGCGCAGCTGGGCCGCGGCCTGGGAGCGTACGGCGCCGATCGCCCGCACCAGCAACAGCGCCACGATCACCAGGCCGGCCACCGCGATCGTGGCCCGCTCGCTCGGGCTGTCCAGCACTGTCAGCAGCACGAACGGGCTGGCCAGAGCGGGCGCGAGCACGGCTATGCGACGCGCTGACCAGGCCTGTACGGGTGGGCGGGCGGCCCGCCCGAGCCGGGTCACCGAGGGATGCAGCGCGGTCACGCCGATGAGCACGAAGCCCAGCAGGAACGGGGCGTCGAACAGCGGGGAGGCGTACGTGATGCCGTTGGCGCCGACTATCGCGTACGCCGTGTCGCCGACGAACATCGAGGCCATCGCGCACATCAGGGCGACCAGACTGGCGGGCCAGGTGGTGGCGGTGAAGGTCAGGTTGATGAGCAGCATCAGCACGACCACGTCGAACAGCGGATAGAGCCCCGCCACGAACGACACCGGCCCGGGCCGGTCCGAGATCTCGGCCGCCGGCGCGGCCAGCAGCAGGCCGACGACGAGCGCGCCGGCCACGCAGACGATCAGCGTGTCGAGCACCGCATGCCGGTCGAGGCTCTGCCGCTGCCGCACCATGGTGACGAGGAAGGCGCAGAGCATGGCGTAGCTGCTGATGGTCGCGCAGTCGGCGAGCAGCGGCCACAGCCCCGGCAGATTCTGCACCGCCGGGCGCAGCAGCACCCCGACCAGGCAGCCGAGCACCGCCCCGGCGAGCAGCAGCCAGGCGCCGGGCGGTTCCGCTCCGTGCCGGCGCGGACCGGCGAAGCAGGCCCACACCGAGCCCGCCGCGACCACCAGCATGCAGGCAGCGTTGACCGCCGGCGACACGTTCACGGTGTAGACGACGGTCGCCAGCACACCCAGCGACGCGAACAGCCGCCAGTTCCTGGTCATCGTTCTTTGTTTCGGACGTTTCCGCCCGGGGCTGAGTCGCGCCGCCAGTCGGTCAGCGGGCGAGCGCGGTTCCCGTGCGGCGCAGCGCGGGCGGGGTGCGCCGGGCCGGGATGCTGCCGCCGTGGGCGAACAGCGTGGGGCCGGCCGCCCGGCGCAGAACGGTGCGGGCCACCGAGCCGAGCAGGCCCGCGGCGTGCACGCCGCGTGGCCCGAGCACGGTCACCCGGGCGCGGCCCGAGGCCCGCACGAGAGTGGCCGCCGGCGACCCGGTGAGCAGCCGGGTCCGGTAGTCGACCAGTTCGGGCACGGCCTCGACCGCCCGGGCCAGCACGTCGCGGCCCGCTGCCTCGGCCGCCGGGCCGGGTTCCTCCACGACATGGGCGACGACCACGCCGACGTTGCGGCGGGCGCCCTCCTCGGCCGCCTGGCGCAGCGCCAGCAGCGAGCACCGCGAGCCGTCGACCGCGGCGAGGATCGGCCCGGCCTGGGGGCGCGGGCCGCGCGCGACCAGCACCGGGCACCAGGCCCGGGCGACCGTCTGCACCAGCACCGAGCCGGACGGCAGCCAGGGCAGGGTGGCCAGGTCGTCGTCGCCGAGCACGAGAAGCTCAG
Organism: Paractinoplanes hotanensis; assembly: GCF_023717965.1. Lineage (NCBI taxonomy): Bacteria > Bacillati > Actinomycetota > Actinomycetes > Micromonosporales > Micromonosporaceae > Paractinoplanes > Paractinoplanes hotanensis. The sequence continues at coordinate 20,363 of NZ_JAMQOL010000023.1, forward strand.
CAGTGCGGCTCAGGCGCAGCAGCACCCGATCGGCCGGCCCGTCGACGAGTTGGCCCTGCACCCGGACGCCGGGTGTGGAACGCTGGGCAGTGGCGACGGCCGCGTCGACCACCTGAGATGCGGCCCGCCGGGCCCGGTCGTAGTCTTGGTCGAGGCGGGGGTGCGACCAGGCGAAAGCGTGCACTATCCGGAGTTCCCGGCCGCGTGACACGGCCTCCCTGGCGGCCAGCCGCACGGCGGCCAGACCCGCGGAGGTGCCGGTGACCCCCACCACCACAGGACTCGGACTCGGATTCGGCATCGGGTCGCACCTCCGCGTTCGACTACAACCATTATCTATACAAGAGCGCCACTCTTCGTGATCAATCCCTCAGCAGGGATCCGCCTGATGACCCATTCAGGTTGAGGGTTTACGGTGAACTACAAAATTTGTGGGACATCTGCCGGTGAAGTGAGGGAAATACATGACGGATGTCAAGCTCGACCACCCTGGTGGCCAGCTGTCGATGCCGGTACGCGACGCGGTCGAGGGCCCGGGCGGCATCGACGTCAGCGCCCTCCTCAAGGAGACCGGCTTCGTCACCCTCGACCAGGGTTTTGTGAACACTGCCTCGACCACGTCGACGATCACCTACATCGATGGTGACGCCGGCATTCTCCGCTACCGCGGTTACCCGATCGAGCAGCTGGCCGAGCGGTCGTCGTTCCTCGAGGTCTCCTACCTCCTGATGCACGACGAGCTGCCCACCCCCCAGCAGCTCAAGGATTTCGCCGACAAGATTCGCGTCCACACCCTCCTGCAGGAGGAGATGCGCGCCTTCTTCTCCGGGTTCCCGCGTGACGCGCACCCGATGGCTGTTCTTTCCTCGGCCGTCACCGCGCTGTCGACGTTTTATCAGGACGCGCTCGACCCGCTCGACCCCGAACAGGTCGAGATCTCGGGGATTCGGCTCATGGCGAAGCTTCCGACCATCGCCGCCTACGCGTACAAGAAGTCCATCGGCCACCCGCTGCCGTACCCGGACAACAGCTTCGACTACGTCGAGAACTTCCTGCGGATGACCTTCGGCCTGCCCACGGTTCAGTACGACGTCGACCCCAAGGTCGCGAAGATCCTGGACATGCTGTTCATCCTGCACGCCGACCACGAGCAGAACTGTTCCACGTCGACGGTCCGCCTGGTCGGTTCGGCGCAGGCCAACCTGTTCGCGTCGGTCTCGGCCGGCATCAACGCCCTCTCCGGCCCGCTGCACGGCGGGGCCAACGCGGCCGTGCTCGAGATGCTCGAGCAGATCCGCAAGGACGGCGGCGACGTCAACTCCTTCGTCACGCGAGTGAAGAACAAGGAGAAGGGCGTCAAGCTGATGGGCTTCGGCCACCGGGTCTACAAGAATTACGACCCGCGGGCCGCCATCGTCAAGAAGGCCGCGCAAGAGATGTTCTCGACGCTCGACCGGCCCGACCCGATGCTCGAGCTGGCGTTCCAGCTGGAGGAGATCGCGCTCAGCGACGACTACTTCGTCTCGCGCAAGCTCTACCCGAACGTCGACTTCTACACGGGCCTCATCTACAAGGCGATGGGCTTCCCGACCAAGATGTTCACGGTTCTCTTCGCGCTGGGCCGCCTGCCGGGCTGGATCGCGCAGTGGACCGAGATGATGAACGACCCGGCCAACAAGATCGGCCGGCCCCGCCAGCTCTACACGGGCGCCGCCGAGCGTGAGTTCGTGGCGATCGACAAGCGCTGACCGATCGGACGCTGAGCCCGATCCAACGCTGAGCCCGATCCAACGCTGAGCCCGATCCAACGCTGAGCCCGATCCCACGCTGAGCCCGATCCAACTGCGTGATGACGCCCCGCCGGATTTCCGGCGGGGCGTTTTCGTAACATCAGCGCATGGAGACGTTGGAGTTTCAAGCCGAGGCCAGGCAGTTGTTGCAGTTGATGGTCCACTCGATCTATTCGAACAAGGACATCTTCCTGCGCGAGCTGATCTCGAACGCCTCGGACGCGCTGGACAAGCTGCGGCTGGCGACCCTGCAGGACGGCCTGGAGGCGGACGCCACCGATCTGCACATCGAGCTCGAGGCCGATGCCGAGGCCCGCACGCTGACCGTGCGCGACAACGGCATCGGCATGACCCGCGAGGAGGTCGTCGAGCTGATCGGCACGATCGCCAAGTCGGGCACGGCCGAGCTGCTCACCAAGCTGAAGGAAGCCAAGGAGAGCCCCGAGCTGATCGGCCAGTTCGGCGTCGGTTTCTACTCGACCTTCATGGTCGCCGACAAGGTCGAGCTGGTGACCCGCAAGGCCGGCACCGAGGGGCACGGCACCCGCTGGGAGTCGACAGGCGAGGGCACGTTCACGATCGACGACGAGCCCGACGCGCCGGTCGGCACCACCGTCACCGTCCACCTGCGGCCGAAGGACGAGGAGGACGCGCTCTACGACTACACGGACACCCCGAAGATCCGAGAGATCGTCAAGAAGTACTCGGACTTCATCTCGTTCCCGATCCGGATGGGCGACGACACGCTCAACTCGATGAAGGCACTGTGGGCACGCCCGCGCTCCGAGGTGTCCGACGAGGAATACCACGAGTTCTACCGGCACATCAGCCACGACTGGTCCGAGCCGCTCGAGATCATCAACATGCGGGCCGAGGGCACCTTCGAGTACGAGGCCCTGCTGTTCCTGCCGTCCCGCGCCCCGCACGACCTGTTCCAGCGCGACGCCCGCCGCGGCCTGCAGCTCTACGTCAAGCGCGTCTTCATCATGGACGACAGCCGTGAGCTGATCCCCGACTACCTGCGCTTCGTCAAGGGCGTGGTCGACGCGGCCGATCTGTCGCTGAACATCTCGCGCGAGATCCTCCAGCAGGACAGGCACATCCAGATGATCCGCCGGCGGCTGGTCAAGAAGGTGCTGTCGACGATCAAGGACCTGCTGAACAACAACCCGGAGAAGTACGCGACGTTCTGGCGCGAGTTCGGCCGGGCGGTCAAGGAGGGCCTGCTCAACGACTCCGACAACCAGAAGGCGATCCTCGACGTCGCCACGTTCGCCTCCACCGCGGGCAGCGAGCCGACCACGCTCACCGCCTACCTGGAGCGGATGAAGGAGGGCCAGGACGAGATCTACTACCTGACCGGCGACAGCCGTTCCCAGGTGGAGAATTCGCCGCACATGGAGGCGTTCCAGGCCCAGGGGTACGAGGTGCTGATCCTGACCGACCCGGTCGACGAGATCTGGGTCGAGGCCGTGCCCGACTACGACGGCAAGAAGTTCCAGTCCATCGCGCGCGGCTCGGTCGACCTGCCCAAGGACAAGGAGGAGCCGGAGCCCGAGGGCGACTTCGCGCCGCTGCTCACCTATCTCAAGGAGCAGCTGACCGAGCAGGTCAAGGACGTCCGCCTCTCGCACCGGCTCACCACGTCGGCCGCCTGCCTGGTCAGCGACACCGACGACATCACGCCGGCGCTCGAGAAGATGTACCGGGCGATGGGTCAGGAGGGCCCGCGGGTCAAGCGGATCCTCGAGCTGAACCCGAACCACCCGCTGGTCGGCGGGCTGCGCTCGGCGCACGAGCAGCGGGTCGACGACGCGGCGCTGCCCGAGACGGCCGAGCTGCTGTACGGCACGGCGCTGCTGGCCGAGGGCGGCGACCTGGAAGATCCGGCCCGCTTCGCCAAGCTCCTCGCGGACCGTCTGGCCCGCACGGTCTAAAGACGATCCAGCCAGTCCCGGGCGCCGGGGTGCCGCACCCGCACCCCGGCCACCCGGATCGCTTCGGCCAGCGTCTCCTCCATGGTGGCGCCGCCCGCCAGGAAGTAGGCGAGCGCGCCGTGGAACGCGTCACCGGCCCCCGAGGTCTCGACGGCGTCGACCGGCGGGACGGGCACCGACCGCGTGACGCCGCCGGAGGTCCAGGTCACGGGGGCGGGTCCGTGGGTGACGACCACGTGCGGCGCCTCGACGACGCCGGTGGGGTGGCGGAACGCGGCCGAGCAGGCGACCACTTCGGCGTACGGCAGGATGTCGGCGAACACGGGCCGCCACGTTCCCGCGTCGACCACCAGGCGGTGTGCAGCCCGCGCGGCGGCCACGGCGAGCGCTGGGTGATGCCCGTCGACCAGCGTCAGCCCGGCGTCCGGCAAGCCCTCCGGCGGCACGGAGAACTCCAGCTCACCGGCGTTGCGGCTGATGATCGTGCGCTCGTGGCCGGCGACCACGATGCTCGACACCGGCGGCGGTGCCCCGGAGGCGACGGCCGCGTCGATCACCCGTACGCCGTGGTTCCGCAGATCGGAGCGGATGAGCGCGCCCAGCGGATGCGAGCCGATCGCGGTGACCAGCGTGACCGGGGCGCCCAGCGCGGCCGCCGTGACCGCGGCGTTGGCAGCCGGACCGCCGGCCGCGACCTCGAACGCCGTGGCCTGGGCCTTCTCGTCGGCGCCGGGGATCCGGTCGACCCGGTAGACGAGGTCGACAGTGGCCAGCCCGACGCAGAGGATCATGGCGCGATCGAACGGAGGGCCAGTGTGCTGTTCAATCCGACAATTCGCGCAGGAAGACACCGATGTTGCGGAACACCTCGGCGATGCCGTCGCCGATGCCCTGCGCGATCTCGGACGCCGGGCCGGGGTTGGTGCCGATGTAGAAGATGATCAGGACGAGCACGATCCAGCCGACGGCTTTTTTCATGGGACCGGCTCCCTTCCCGGTGCGGGCGTCTGCCTACATGATCGTGGCACGTCGGCGCACGCGTTCGGCGCACTTTCACCCGCGCGGCGCGAAGAGCACCTGCGCATTTGTCCAGCAGACGGCTCGTAACCAGTCGTCGCCCAGCTCGAGCCGGGCCAGTGACTCCAGTTGGTGTTCGTACGGATACGGAATGTTGGGGAAGTCGCTGCCGAGCAGCACCTTGCCGGCCAGGCCGAGATCCCGTAGCCGCGGCCTCAGCGCGCGGGGGAACGGCGCCAGCTGCTCGAAGAAGTCCGTGAACGCCATCGTCGTGTCGAGCCGGACGCCGGCGTAGCGCTCGGCCAGCTCGAGAAAGCCTTCGTACTCGGGCGCGCCCGCGTGGGCGACGATGACGCTCAGCGAAGGATGGCGGGCCAGCACCTCGCCGATCGGCCCGGGCCCGGTGAAGCCGGCGGCCACCGGCCCGGAACCGGCGTGCACGACGACCGGGGCGCCGGCCTCGGCAAGCAGGCCCCATACCGCGTCCAGCTCCTCCAGGCGCGGGTCGAAGCCGCCCACCTGCAGGTGCAGCTTCCAGATCCGGGCGCCACGGTCCAGAGCCTCGCGCGCGTACGCCTCCACCCCCGCCTCGGGGAAGAAGGTGGCACTGGGCAGGCAGCCGGGCGTGCGCTCGGCGAAGGCGAGGGTCCAGTCGTTGAGGCCGGCCGCCATGACCGGGCGATGGGCGTACGCCAGGGCGCTGAACATCGTGACGCCGAGCCCGCGCAGCGTGTCGAGGCGCTCCTGCTCGGAGCCGCGATAGGTGATCGGCCACGGCTGCCCGATCACCGGTTCGGCCCGGTCGAAGTACTCCCAGACGCGGCGGTGCATGCGCGGCGGCAGGAAGTGCGTGTGCACGTCGGCGAGGCCGGGCAGCGCGAGGCGTTCGATCACCACGCCAGTCTAGGCGTTGACAGTCACTAGTAAATGACAGCTACTATCAAAAAATGTTGACTTCCACTTCGCGTTGGTACGCGCTCGCCGCCCTGGCGCTGAGCACGCTTGCGGTCGGCCTCGACACCACCGTGCTCAGCGTCGCGCTGCCCACCCTCGCCCGCGATCTCGACGCCACCACCGGCGACCTCCAGTGGTTCACCACCGCCTACCTGCTGGTCCTGGCGGCGGCGCTGCTGCCCGCAGGAGTGCTGGGCGACCGGCTCGGCCGCCGGCGCATGCTGATCGGCGCCCTCGTGCTCTTCGGCGCCGCCTCGGTCGCCTGCGCCTACGCCCAGACGTCGGGCCAGCTCATCGCCGCTCGCGCGGTGCTCGGCCTGGGCGCAGCCGTGATCATGCCGCTCTCCGGAGCCGTGCTCACCGTGCTCTTCCCGGCGGGGGAGCGGACCCGGGCCATGTCGATCTGGGTGACCGCGAGCGCGCTCGGCATCCCGCTCGGCCCGCTGCTGGGCGGCTGGCTGCTCGACAACTTCTGGTGGGGCTCGGTCTTCCTGATCAACGTGCCGGTCGTGGTGGCCGGCGTGCTCGCGCTGTCGCTCTGGCTGCCCGAGTCGCACGGCGCGCGCTCCCGTCTCGACCTGCCGGGAATCGTGCTCTCCGCGGCCGGGCTGGCCGGGGTCACGTACGGCATCATCGAGGCTGGCGAGCGCGGCTGGTCCGACGCCCGGTCGCTGATCACCATCGCGGCCGGAATCGCGCTGCTCGCCGGTTTCGTGCTGTGGCAGCGCCGCGCCGCCCACCCGCTGGTCGACCTGGCGCTGTTCCGCAACCGGGCCTTCACCGGCGGCGCTGTGCTGGCCACGGTGGCCAGCTTCGCGATGCTCGGCCTGCTGTTCTCGCTGCCGCAACTGTTCTCGGCGGTCGGCGGCCACGACGCGTTCGGCTCCGGGCTGCGGCTGCTGCCGGTCATCGGCGGCCTCGTCGTGGGCGCGCGGTTCGCCGAGAAGCTGGCCCGGCGGCTCGGGGCGCGGCTGGTCATCGCGGGCGGGCTCGGCCTGATCGCGGTCGCGTCGCTGCTCGGCGCGCAGACCACGGCGAGCACCGGCTACGGCTACGTCGCCGTCTGGATCACGATCACCGGGGTCGGGCTCGGGCTGACCATGCCGCCGGCGCTGGACGCGGCGCTGGGTGCGCTGCCGCCGGCCGGCAGCGGCGTCGGGAACGCGTTGCTGCAGGCGATGCGCCAGGTCGGCGGGGCGATCGGGGTGGCCGTGCTGGGGACGGTGCTGAACTCGGCGTACCGGGAACGCGTGCCCGCGGTGGCCGCCGACAGTGTCACCTCGGGTGTGGCGGTCGCGCGGCAAACCGGCGATGCGGGGCTCCTGGCCTCGGTGCGGGAGGCTTTCGCGTACGGGATGGAGAGGTCTCTGCTGGTGGCCGGGGCGCTCGCGCTGGCCGGGGTGGTGCTCGCGCTGACCGTCATGCCGAAGCGCGCCGCCGAGCCGCAGCCGGAGGTGCTGGCAGAATCACTGCTATGACCTCAGGGCTGCGGGAGCGGAAGAAGGCGAAGACGCGGGCGGCCATCCGCGACGCCGCGATGCGCCTGTTCACCGAGCACGGCTACGCCGCGACCACGGTGGAGCAGATCGCGGAGGCGTCCGAGGTCTCGCCGAGCACGTTCTTCCGGTACTTCCCGACCAAGGAGGACGTCGTCCTCACCGACGACTACGACCCGCAGATCCTCGCCGCGATCCGCGACCAGCCCGCCGAGACCCCGGTCGTCGAGGCGGTGCTGCTCGGCATGCGGGAGGTCTTCGACCGCTTCACCGAGGACGAGTGGGTCAGCGAGCGCCGCCGCCAGGAACTGTTCCGCACCGTGCCCGAGCTGAAGGCCCGCCAGCAGCAACAGACCCTCGACGCCGTCGACATGCTGGCCGGCGTGATCGCCGAGCGCCTCGGTGTGCCGGCCGACGACGCGGGCGCCCGGGCCCTGACCGGCGCGCTGGTCGGCGTCTTGCTGGCGTTCCTCTATCCGTCGCACACGGCCGGCTTTCAGCCCGACGACTTCGACCGGGTCAAGCGGGCCCTGATCAGCGTCCGCGAGCACCTGGCGCCCCTCGAGCCCTGAATCAGCCGGCATTTTCGATCATGGCGATTGAACGGGTCAGACCATCAAGACCTGGTCGGTGCTGGAGACGATCGTCTCGGTGGTCGGCTTCGCCTGCGTGACGGTGTTGAGCGTCTTCGTCTGACACCGTGGGGAACGTCGTCCGTTCGGTCGCTTTTGCCACCTGATCGGGAGCGCATCTTCGGGATGGAAACGTAGTTAACGAGCAATGTGCCTTACATCCGAAAAGCCGTCCGCCGTAGCCTGACCGTCGCCCTGGGGGCCGTCGTGATCGCCATCGGTGGCGCCGCGATCGCCGAGGTGGTCACCGGAGAGCCGGTGACCTCGCCATCGTTCAACGGCCCGGTGTACGCGGTGGCCTACCGCGGTTCGACCGTCTACGTCGGCGGCAACTTCACCAGCGCCGTCGTCGGCTCCAAGAGCTTTCCCCGTACGCGGCTGGCCGCGCTCGACGCCCGCACGGGCGCCCTCCTGGACTGGAAGCCGAGCGCCGACGCCAACGTGCGCGCGCTCGCCGTGGCGGGGGACGTGGTCTACGCGGCCGGGGACTTCGACACCGTCAACGGCACCGCCCGCGACGCCGTCGCCGGCCTCGGCGCGACCACCGGCCAGCTGACCGCCATGCGGCACACGGTGCTCGGCCAGCCCAACGCGCTCGCCACCGGCAACGGGCGCCTGTACGTCGGCGGCCGGATCACCGCCGTCGACGGGGCGCCGCGCGCCAATCTGGCCGCGTTCACCCTGTCCACCGGCGCCCTGGACGCCTGGGCGCCGACGACCGACGACATGGTCAACGCGATGGCCGTCACGGCCCGGCGGGTGTACATCGGCGGCCGGTTCCACCGCACGAACAACGTCGGCTCGACGCTTCGCCTGTCGGCCGTGGACCCGGTCACCGGGGCGCTCGACACCACGTTCACCGCCAAGCCGGTCTCTCAGGTGTTCGCGCTGGCCGCCGACCCGGCGGGCGTCTATGCGGCGCTCGGCGGTCAGGGCGGGCGCGCGGTGGCGTACGGCCCGAACGGCGCCACCCGATGGACGCGGGTTTTCGACGGTGACGCGCAGGCCATAGCGACGCTCGGCGGCACGGTCTACGTCGGCGGGCATTTCGACAAGGCGTGCACGACCACCAACAACGGCGTCAAGGGCGTCTGCACCGACGGCTCGGTGCCGCGCGGCAAGCTGGCCGCGATCGACGCGCAGGGCAACCTGCTGCCGTGGGCGCCGCAGGCCAACGGCGTGGCCGGCACCCGCCAGATCGCGACCAGCCCGGCCCTCGGCTCGATCAGCGCGGTCGGCGACTTCACCACGGTCGGCGCGACCTCGCGCAAGCGGTACGTGGCGTTCGCCGGCGTGACCCCGCGTGCGGAGTCGGCGCCGGCCGGCGGACCGGTGGCCTCGTACAACTTCGACTCGACGATCGCCGACGGCACCTTCGACGACGGCTCGGGCCACGGGCACCTGCTGCGCGCGGTGACCCGCAACGGCGGCAAGGTCGCGATGGAGCCGCACGGCTCGGGTCAGGCGATCACCTTCCCGCCCCGTTGCTCCGGGGCGTCGTGCCCCCGTCTGGTGCTGCAGGCCGAGGCCACGGACGACCTCAACCCACAGGCCCAGCCGCTGCGCTACGGCGCGAGCGTGCGCCTGGCCTCCCCGCCGGCCGGCGCTACGGGCCAGGACGGGCAGAACATCCTGCAGAAGGGCTACGCCGCGGCCGGTGGTCAGTACAAGCTTCAGGTGGACGGCGTCTCCGGCAAGCCCAGCTGCGTCCTGACCGGCCGTACGGGTGAGGGTTCGTCCATCGTCCGGAGCCGTACCTCCATCGCGGACGACGAATGGCACACCGTCGAATGCCGCCGCACCGGACCGACGCTGGCCATCGCCGTCGACGATCAGGTGCAGGCGACGGCGGCCGTGCCGGCGGCCCTGTCGATCGACTCCGAGCAGCCGTTCAGCCTGGGTGGCAAGGGTGTGGGCGCGAACAACGATCAGTTCCACGGCGCTCTGGACGACGTCTGGATCCACATCGGCTGACGCAATGGTCACTGAACGTCATGATCACTGTGGAGAGTTGACTATCCCACAAGGGACAATCTGTCCCTGAGCGGAGTGATGACCCCGGCGTACGGGTACTGATAGCCTTGCCCGCCGTTGTCTACTCAGCGTGAGGAGCTGACGAATGGCCAGCTGGATCTTGGTTCCCTGCCTGGTGAAGCTGCGCTCCGAGTTCAACGCGATCGCGCCCAGCCGTGACAAGGCCAGTGACGGTTCGGTCGGCGACGCGGCGCATCAGGACAGCCAGTCGGATCACAACCCCGACGAGACCGGCAACGTCCCGATCCGCGACGCCGACCGGGTCAACGAGGTGCACGCCATCGACGTCGACGTCAACCTGCGCGTGCCGGGGCTGTCGATGGAGAACGTCGTGCAGTTCCTGCTGACCCGGTGCCGCTCGGGCGCGGAGAAGCGGCTGCGCTACATCATCTACAACCGGCGCATCTGGTCGGCGAGCAACGGCTGGCGGCAGCAGAACTACACCGGCTCCAACCCGCACGACCACCATGCGCACTTCTCTTCCTCGTACACATCGGCCCACGAAGCCTCGACGGCTTCCTGGCATCTGGAGGACGTTCCCGTGGCACTCACCGCAGACGACAAGAAGTGGATTTCCGCGGAGATCGCCAAGCAGGTCAAGGCCCAGGTCGACGACATCTGGGCGTTCAACGTCGGCAAGGCGACCGGCAGCGCGTCGCAGCGGGCCGACGGCGCGCTGGTGACGGCCAACATCCGCGCCGGGGCGATCGCCAACGACTACCTGCCCAAGCTGCGCGACGCCGTCGAGCAGCTCTCGCAGCAGGTCGCCGACCTCAGCGACCAGGTCATGGCGAGCCGCTCTTCCTGACCTTTCCGGCCTCGGTGTCCTCGCCGCCACCGGGGTCTTCGTTCCCGCCGCCCGGGCCCTCGTTGCCGTCGCCCGGCGGCGTGGTCGAGGTCTCCGGGTCCTCGGGCGTGGTTTCCGGATCGTCGGGTTCCGACTCGCCCGGATCGGGAACGCTCGCGGTCTCCGTCACCGTCGGGGTCGGCGTATCCGGCGGCGGCGCCGGCTGGGTGCTTGTCCGGGACGGCGCCGGGGTGGTCGGGCGGTTCTGCGGCTTCGTCCCGGTCGTGGTGGCCGGCTTGTCGCCCGAGCCGACCGAGCCCTGCACCGAACCGGAGGGTGTGGTCGGGCCGGGGGCCTTGTTGTCCTGGTCGGCGAGCGCGAAGGCGATGGCCGCGATCGTCCCGGCCAGCACCAGCGCCCCCGCGCCGGCCAGCACGACCAGTTTGCGGCGCGGCCCGCCCGGCCCGGCCGGGCCGAGCGGTTCGGCCAGCGTCGTCGGGGTCGGTACCGCGCCGTAGCGGGGAGCAGCCAGGATCGCGGTCGTGTCCCCGCCCGAGACGGCCCGGTCGGCCGCCTCGGCCATCGCCGCCGCGGTGGGGAAGCGGTCGGCCGGGTTCTTGGCCATGGCTCGCACGACCACGGCCCGTACGGCCGGTGGCACGTCCTCGGGCAGGTCGGGCGGCGGCTCGCTGAGGTGCTGCATCGCGATGGCGATCGGGTTGTCGCCGGTGAACGGCGGGTGCCCGGCCAGGCAGTGGAACGCGACCACGCCCAGCGCGTAGATGTCGGCCGGCGGCCCGGTCGTCTCCTTCGAGACCTGCTCGGGCGCGATGTACATCGCCGTGCCCACGACCTCGCGGGCGCCGGTCAGCGTCGACGAGCCGGCCGAGCGGGCCACCCCGAAGTCGACCAGCACCACGGCGCCGTCGTCCTTGATGATCAGATTGCTCGGCTTCACGTCGCGGTGCACGATGCCGGCCTCGTGCGCGGCCTCGAGCGCGCGGGCCGCCTGCGCGACCACGGACATCGTCTCGGCCGCGGTGAGCCGGCCCCGCTCGGCGATCCGCTCGGTCAGCGGCTGGCCGTCGATCCGCGCCATCACGATGTACGCGTCGGTGCCGTCCGCGGTCTCGCCGAAGTCGTAGACGTCGGCCACCCCCGGGTGGTGCAGCGCCGCCATCGACCGGGCCTCGTGCCGGAACCTCTCCTGGAAGCCCGGATCACCCGCCCGGTCGGCGTGCAGCGTCTTCACCGCGACGTCGCGGCCGAGCACCGTGTCGGTGGCCCGCCAGACCTCGCCCATGCCGCCGGCCGCGATCCGGTCGTCCAGCCGGTAGCGGTCACCGATCAACTCTCCTGGGGATGGCATGCCACCTCCTCTGCCCATTCGCCGATCAGAACATACGCGGCAGTCCAACGATCACGGTCAACGTCCGGGAACGGGCGCGGAGCTGAGATCGCCCGTGCGGTGGATCGTCTGCCACTCGAGGCGGCGCCCGGTGAGCGCGGACAGCGCCGAATGCAGCAGCACAACATACATCACCTGGCGGTAGACGATCTGCTGCAACGGCAGGCTCCACAGCGGCCGCAGCGCCTCGTGGTCGAGGCGGAACGCCAGCACCGCGGTCAGCACCTGCACGACCAGCATGGCCAGCCAGCCGATCACGGTGACCTCGCGGTCGAGGAAAAGGAGGCCGTAGATCGCCATCAGGTCGACCAGCGGCGCCAGCAGCGGCAGCAGCACGCTGAACAACGCGATGAAGAGCAGGCCGCGGCGGCCGAACCGGCCCGAGGCGCCCCGGTCGAGAACCGCCCGGCGGTGCTTCCACATCGACTGCATCGTGCTGTAGCTCCACCGGTACCGCTGGCGCCACAACTGCCGGACGGTGGCCGGCGCCTCGGTGTAGGCCCGCGCCGACTCCTCGTAGACCACCCGCCACCCGGCCCGGTGGATCGCGAACGTCAGGTCGGTGTCCTCGGCCAGCGTGTCCGTGCTCAAGCCGCCCGATCCGGTCAGCGCCTCGCGGCGGAACGCCCCGAGCGCCCCGGGGATCGTCGGGATGCAGCCGAACGTGTCGTACAGCCGCCGGTCCAGGTTGAACCCGATCACGTACTCGATGTGCTGCCACCGGCCGATCAGCCCGCGCCGGTTGCCTACCTTGACGTTGCCCGCGACCGCCCCCACCCGCGGGTCGGCGATCGGCTGCACCAGCCGGTGGATCGCGTCCGGCTCGACCACGGTGTCGGCGTCCACCATGACCACCAGGTCGTGCAGGGACAGGGCGACCCCGGCGTTGAGCGCGCCGGCCTTGCCGCCGTTGGGGATGCGCACGACCCGGACGTTGCCGAGCCGCAGATCCCGTACGGCGTCGGCCGTGCCGTCGGTCGAGCCGTCGTCGACCACCAGCACCTCGACGCCGGGATGGGCCGAGACGGCGAGCGAGCGCACCGCGGGCCCGATTGTCTTCTCCTCGTTGTACGCGGGCACGACGACGGTGACCGGCGAGGTCACCGGCAACCCCCACGACCAGTCCGGTCCCCGGCGGTGCCGCGAGTGCCGCCACGCGAAGGCGAACAGGATCAGCGTGCTGATCACGATCAACGCGCCCGCCGTGATCAGCAGGATCCACAGCGCGGCCAGCACGGCGTCGGCCACCCGCACGGTCCGCACCAGCGCCCGTCCGCGCCAGACCGCGTCGCCGGCGGCGGGCGGGTTGATCCGGCCCCCGATCGCCGCGCTCACCGTGCTGAACCGGTAGCCGCGCTTCTGCAGCTGGGGGATGAGCCGGTCGAGGGCGGCGACGGTCTGCGAGCGGTCGCCGCCGGCGTCGTGCAGCAGCACGATCTGCCCGGTATCGCCCTCGGGCGTCAGGTTACGGACGATGGCGTCGGCCCCGGGCCGCTTCCAGTCCTCGCTGTCCATCGTGTCGAGCACGGTCAGGTAGCCCTGCCCGCCGACCGCCCGCACGGTCTGCCAGTCCTTGTCGGTCAGCGCGTCCGCGAACGACGAGTAGGGCGGGCGCATCAGCCGGGTCGCCCGGCCGGTGGCGTGGGCGATCGCCAGCTGGGTCTGCGAGTTCTCCAACTCGCGCCGCCACTCGGACAGCCCGGCCAGATCGGGGTGGGTGAAGGTGTGACCGCCCAGCTCGTGGCCCTCGCGGGCGATTCGCGCGGTCAGGTCCGGGTGCCGCGCCACCTGCGAGCCGACGACGAAGAAGGTGGCCGGCGCGTGGTGCCGGGCCAGCACGTCGAGGATCTTGGGCGTCCACCGCGGATCGGGCCCGTCGTCGAAGGTCAGCGCGATCGTCTTGGCGGGCATCCCGTACGTCCGCACCTCGCCCCCGCCGGTCAGGTCGATCACCGGCCCACCCTCGCGGACCGCTCGGGGCACCTCGGTGTCGGCCGTCCCGGCCGGGGTCGTCCCGTCCGGGCTGAAGCCGGCATCCGTGTAGACCTCGACCAGCACCACGGTCGCCAGCAGCAACAGCACCGTGAGCCCGAGCGCGCCCGCGAACACCCGCCGCCGCCGGATCCGCCGCCGGCGTCGCAGCGGCGGCAGCAGAGACGTCGACTCCGCCGGGTCGTGCGGCGGCGGGGCGGACCGGTCGACCGTCACCGCGGGCAGCTCGCGGCGCTCGGGCACGGCGCGGGGGCCGGAGGCCGGGCCGGCTCGAGCAGTTGAGTCACCCAGATGGTGAGCAGGGCCAGAACCAGCAGGACCCCGATCGCGTACGCCGTGCGGCGCACCCACCGCCGCCGGCCTCCGGAGGGATCCACGAACACGGGCGGTGCTGCCGGCCCGCCCACCTCGAACGCCTCCGTCCGGGCGTGCTCGGGCAGCGGGGCCTTCCCGACAGCGCGCCCGACCCGGGCCCGTCCCCGGGACCGGCGGCCGACGGGCGCTCGACCGATGTTCGGCTCCTCCGCCACACATCGGCGGTAGAAGACGTACGGAGGATGCGCACTTCCGCCGGCGCTCGCCCTCCTGTTCGGGCCGCCTGCTCCCGCCCGGCGGCTTCGTCAGACGGTGACCAGGCCGCGCTCGATCAGGCTGCGACCGGCGGCGATGACGGCCTCCTGGGCCGGGCGCGGCGTCCAGCGCAGCACCCGGCGCGCCTTCTCGCTGGACATTCGCCGGGCGTAACCGAGATCGGGCCGGACCGCCGCCGGCGCCTGATCGTCGGGCAGGACGCCGGTCGGCACCCGCTTCGCGGCGTCGCCGAGGTGCTCCCGCAGGATGGCGCCGATCCGCTCCATCGGGATGGCCGGGCCGTCGGACACCAGGAAACGCTGCCCGGCCGCGCCGTCGGCGGTCAGGGCGGCGACGTGGGCGCTCGCCACGTCCCGGACGTCGACGATCGGGAACCACAGATCGAGCAGGGCCGGCATCTGCCCGTCGAGCATCCGCCGCACGATCTGGTTCGCGCCGGAGATCTGGGCGCCGAGCACCGGCCCCATCACGGCCACGGGCAGGATCGTGACCAGCTCGGTCGAGCCGCCCTCGGCCGCCACGAAGTCCCACGCGGCCCGCTCGGCCAGGGTCTTGCTGCGGCCGTAGGCGTCGGTGCCGGGCCCGTCGAGCACGGTCCAGTCCCGCTCGGTGAAGACGTGGTCGTCGTGCGGGTGCCCCCACCCGACGGCGTGGAAGGCGGAGGTCAGCACGACCCGCCCCACCCCGGCGTCACGGGCGGCCCGCAGGACGCGCAGCGTGCCCTCACGGGCCGGGACGATCAGGTCGTCCTCGTTCTCGACCCGGCCCGGCGCGACCGGCGAGGCCACATGCAGCACGTGGTCGCAGCCCCGGACGGCCTCGGCCCAGCCGTCGTCGCCGAGCAGGTCGGCCTCGGCGAAGCCGACCCCCGCGAAGTCGGGTGTGCGGCTCAGCGAGCGCACCGTCGTGCGGACGTCGTACCCCTGGTCGAGGAGCTGGAGAATGCAGTGCCCGGCGATGAAGCCGGACCCGCCGGTGACGAGAACAGTGGTCATGCCGACCATGGTTGCCCGGCCGCCCGCGGACAGGCAGGGGTCCGGTAGACCCCCGCACGCGGCCCGGCACCGGCCTACCGTTGGTCAGATGACCGAACAGTGGCAGCTGGGGGCATTCCTGCGAGCCCGGCGCGCGCTGGTGACCCCCGACGATGCCGGCCTGCCCGCGGTGGGTGTGCGCCGAGTGCCCGGCCTGCGCCGCGAGGAGGTCGCGATGCTGGCCGGGATCAGCGCCGACTACTACCTGCGCCTGGAACGCGGCCGCGGCCGCCACCCGTCGGTGCAGGTGCTCGAATCGCTGGCCCGCGTCCTCCGCCTCGACGACGACGCCCGCGCCCACCTGCTGAGCCTGGGCGCGGAACGTCCTCGCCGTCCCCGCCCCCCGCGCCGCCGCGAGGTCGTGCCACCGAGCACGGCCGCCCTGGTCGCGCAGCTGCCGTGGCCCGCCTTCGTCGAGGGCCGCTTCATGGACGTCCTGGCAGCCAACCCCCTCGCCACGGCCCTTTCACCCCGCATCGTGACCGGTGCCAACCGGCTGCGCGACGTGCTGCTCGACGAGGGCGAACAGGCCCTGATCCCCGACTGGCAGGCGGCCGCGGCCACGATGGTGGCCCACCTGCGCGAGTCAGCCGGCGCCGACACCGACGATCCGCGCCTGGTGGAGCTGGTCGGGGAGCTTTCGGTGGCCAGCCCCCTCTTTCGTCGTTTGTGGGCCCGCCACGACGTACGCCATCGAGGCGGTGCTGCTGTGTCCTTCGACCACCCCTCCGTCGGCAAACTGACCCTGCACCGGGAGAAGCTGCACGTCAGCGACACCGACGGGGTGATGTTGGTCGTCTATCACCCTGAGGCCGGGACGGTCGATGCTGAGAAGTCGGCGGTGCTCGGCTCGGCGACTGTGCCTCGGTGATCTGGTTCTGCGCGTCATGATCCTGCGATGAGGGCTGATGCCGGGTTCGGATAGGTCTTGGCCGGGCGGGTCGGCGCTGGTGCGGTAGTCGTCGGCGGTGTGTGGGTGGTTGGGGTGCTGGCCAGGCGGTGTGTCGTTGTGGTGGGGGTGGGTGCGGCCGGGTGACGGTGTGTGGGTGGTGGGGCTGATCGCCAGGTGGTGTGTCGTTGTGGTGGGGGTGGGTGCGGCCGGGTGACGGTGTGTGGGTGGTGGGGCTGATCGCCAGGCGGTGTGTCGTCGTGGTCGGGGTGGGTGCGGCCGATGACCGTGCGTCGGTGGTTCGAGCCACCGGCAAGCGGCGAGGCATCGTGGTTGCGATGGTTAACGACAAACACGCCGTGGTGCTTCTACTTTCGCTCTTTCGATCGGCGCGCTTCGGTGGATGCGCATCTTGCGTGGCCGTGCGTCCGGTGATTATTGACCGGTTAGCAGAATGTGCCTGTCCGTGTTCAATTTTGATGCACCCTTCGGCTTCTCGCTCGCCATGCGTTACTAATAAACCATCACCGGTCGATACGCTCACATGTTGAGAGGGCAGGCGGGCAGGCGAGAGCGCCGAGACCCAATGCGCCCGGATTGAGACCGTCGTGGCCACCCCTGCCGCTGCATGATCTGAATGGGCAGGTGGGCAGGCACGAAGCCAGCTATCCCAGCCGTCCAGCCGTCCAGCCGTCCTGCCAGCCAGTCGTCCAGCCCGGTGGCCAGCCAGCCAGCCGTCCAGCCAGCCAGCCGTCCAGCCAGCCGTCCAGCCAGCCGTCCAGCCAGCCGTCCAGCCAGCCGTCCAGCCAGCCAGCCGTCCAGCCAGCCGTCCAGCCAGCCGTCCAGCCAGCCAGCCGTCCAGCCAGCCGTCCAGCCAGCCAGCCGTCCAGCCAGCCCGGTGGCCAGCCAGCCGTCCGGTGGCCAGCCAGCCCGGCGGCCAAGCAGCTTGGCGGCCAGCAGGCAGGCAGGCAGGCAGGCAGCTTGGCTTGCTGATCTTCTGCGCGCAGGTGGCCGCCCTCGAGAGAACGGATAAGTGACAAAATCGTAGCCAGCCGCTTCGTCGGCGACGATCAAAAATGTTAGTCGAGTGGCTGACTAATAGTCCAACTTTGGCATGATCAATAGGCCCCGCTGGCACCCATCTCGATAGCCGACGCGGGACAATATAGGCATGCGGCAGCTACAGTTGTTCAATTCGGCAGAGTTGGCAAAAATGCGTGACCGGACCCGGCGCCGAAACTACTCGCCCGCAGGTGAGGAGTTTCGCCGCGAACACGAGCGGCACCGCGCCTGGGGCCTTCAACAAAGGCACGCCGCCAAGCTGAGCCGTCTGCGCCGCGCCGCCGCCGCCGCGTCGGAGCGGAGCGACTGGCCCGAGTCCTCGACCAGCCCCGCGGCTCACCAACCCACGTCAGCGCCAGCACCAACGCCGCGGCCAGCCGAGCCAGTAGCTGCTTCCTCTGTGGCGCAAGTGGAACCGGTCGTTGTCTCGTCTGTGCCGCTCCCTTTCGTCGGGCCGGTCGCCGCGCCCTCCGCACCGATCGACTGCGCTGACGCTGTCACCGGCATGGCGTCCGAAACCGGCGATGCCCGCCACGCCCCCGGGCCAGCAGCTCGCCGACCCCGGCATGCTCCCAGCGCCGGCTGGCTGCACCGAGCCCGGGCTGGCCACACCGAGCTCCGGCCAGACTGCACTTGCCACCCCGAGTTTCGGCACGCCGGCGACCTGTCCTGCCACTGTCACCCGCACGAACGGCAGCATCCCGCCCCCAGGGGTCGAGAAGGCGGCGTTGCGGTTCGGCTGGTCGCAGTCATCTCGCGTGCTACGCGTCCGGCCCGGGGCGCGCGAGTCGGCGGGCTTTGCGGTTCGGCTGGCTGTCGCCGCCGTGCGAG
Organism: Paractinoplanes hotanensis; assembly: GCF_023717965.1. Lineage (NCBI taxonomy): Bacteria > Bacillati > Actinomycetota > Actinomycetes > Micromonosporales > Micromonosporaceae > Paractinoplanes > Paractinoplanes hotanensis. Next base: position 38,817 of record NZ_JAMQOL010000023.1, read on the forward strand.
CGGTGGCATCCGGCCCGGCGTCCGGCATGGGGTGCGACGGGGGGCCTCGTGGTGTGTCCGGTCATCGTTGGTGGACTGCTGGCGGCATGCGGCTGCGGGTTTGGGGCTTGGAGTTGTGCCTGGCTGTCGCCGCCGTGCGAGCGAGGGCATCCGGTCCGGTATTGGGCGCGGGTGCGACGGTGGGCTTCGTGGATTGCCCGATCACAGCTGCTCGGCGGCCGGCGGCATCCGGCGGCGGTGTGGGGCGTGGGCGTGGGCGTCCGTCCGGTCATTGCCGCTTGGTGGTCGGCAGTCTCGAAGCGGGGGTTCGCCCAGCCACGCTGCCCAGCCACGCTGCCCAGCCACGCTGGGCGGCCACGCTGCTCGGCCACGCGACCGGCGACCGGGGATCTGTCTGGTCGTCCGTGCTTCGGAACGCGGGTGTTGTGCCGGCAGTCGTGGTTCGGCGAGATGTGATAGGACCGCCCCACCAATAAGGAGGGCGGTCCTCAGTGACGCCAGGTCGGCCAACTTGCTTCGGGCCACGGGGTTCGAGGCTTGAGTATCCGCTGGTCGTTGGCCTGGCGGATCACTTGATCAGGTAGTTGCTGTGGGCGGGGCGGGGCGGGGCGGGGCGGGGCGGGGACCTCCGGCGGAAACTCGCGGGGGACTCTTTCGACTCGTTCTCAGGAGGTGGAGTGGACGGCCTCGGCCTGGGCTGCTGGGAGCTGACTTGTTTCGCGGCGGGGGAGCCATAGAGCTACCACTGCGCCGGCGGCGACGATCAGGGCGCCGACTATGACGGCGGGGCGGAGGCCGTCTACGAAGGACTGGTGGGTGCTGTAGCCGCCGTAGGAGCTGAAGATTGAGGCCAGTACGGCTACTCCGGCGGCTACGCCGGCTTCGCGGATCGTGTTGTTGACGCCGGAGGCTACGCCTCGATCGGTGTCCTTGACGCTGGCCAGGGCTACCGTGCTGATCGGGGCGAACGTCAGGCCCATGCCGATGCCGGCCAGGGCGAAGGCGAAGACCAGGCTGCCGTACGTCACGTCGGGGCCGGTGGCCAGGCCTATCCAGAGGATGCCTGCGGCCAGGAAGAGCTGGCCTGTGAAGATCAGGGCGCGCTGGCCGATGCGGTCGCCGAACAGGCCGGCGAGGGGGGCGACGATCATCGGGGCGGCTGTCCAGGGGAGTGTGCGCAGGCCGGCGTCCAGCGGGCTGAGGCCCTGTACCACCTGGAAGAACTGGGCCAGCAGGAAGACTGAGCCGAACGCGCCTGCCGAGAACGTCAGGGTTACCGCGTTGACCAGGCTGAAGGCGCGGGAGCGGAACAGGCGCAGCGGCAGCATGGGGGCGGGATTCCTTGCCTGCCAGGCGAGGAATGCTGCCAGCATGGCGCCGCCGGCGATCAGCATGGTCAGGACGCGGGCGGAGGTCCAACCGCGTTCGGGGCCGTCCACCACGCCCCAGATGACCAGCAGCATGCCTGCGGCCGAGAGCACCAGGCCCAGCGGGTCCAGGCGGCGGGCGCCGCCGCGGGACTCGTCGAGCACCGTCAGGGCCAGCACGACCGCGAGCACGCCGATGGGCACGTTCAGCCAGAAGATCCAGTGCCAGTCGAGGCCCTCGACCACCGCGCCGCCTACGACCGGGCCTACCGCTACGCCCAGGCCGCTGATGCCGCCCCAGATGCCTACGGCGGCCGTTCGCAAGCGGTCGGGCACGGCCTCGGCCAGCAGGGTCAGGGCCAGGGGAGCTACCGCGGCGCCGCCCAGGCCCTGGACGGCCCGGGCCGCGGTGAGCTGCCAGGACTCGGTGGCCAGGGCCGCTGCGGCGGAGGCCAGCGTGAAGACGATCAACCCGGCCACGAACATCCGGCGGCGGCCGATGCGGTCGCCCAGTGCGGCCGCGGTGAGCAGGAAGGCGGCGAACGGCAGGGTGTACGCGTTCACGAACCACTGGAGGTCGGTCAGCGAGGCGCCCAGGTCGGTGCGGATCACCGGCAGCGCCGTGCTCACGACCAGGTTGTCCAGCGTGACCATGAAGGTCGGGATGCCGACGGCGGCCAGGACCCAGCCCAGCGGGCGGGTGCGGCGCCGGGGCGCCGCGGCGGGCGCCTCTTGTACGGCGGTCATCAGGTCCCCCTAGTTGTTATTCACTGATAACTTCGCTCGCCACGTTAGTTATCGACTGATAACCTGTCAACCGTGACCCGAACCCGCCTCACCGCCGAGGAACGCCAGGAGCAACTGATCGCCGCGGCCGTCACTGCCTTCAGCCAGAACGGCTATGCCGGCACCACGACCGATCAGGTGGCCCGGCTGGCGGGTGTCTCTCAGCCGTACGTGATCCGACTTTTCCGGACGAAGCAGGAGCTCTTCCTCGCCGCGGTGCAGCACGCCGGCGACCGCATCGAGGCCAAGTGGCGCGAGGCGGCCGAGCGCGACCCCACCCTGGCCGGCCTGGGCGACGCCTACGGCGAACTGCTCCAGCAGCCCGAACTGGTCACCATGCTGCTGCACGGCTTCGCCGCCGCCGGCGACCCGGCCATCGGCGACCCGGTGCGCGCCTGCTTCGGCGGGCTCTACGAGGTCGTACGCGAACTGACCGGCGCCACCGCCATCGAGGCCCGGGACTTCTTCGCGCACGGCATGCTGCTCACCTGTCTCGGCGCGATGCGCGTGCTCGGCCCCGGCGCGGTGCCCCCGCAGCCGTGGTCCGTCGACCTGCTCGGCGCGTTCGAGGGCCTCGACGAAAAGGTCGCGTTCAAGGGCCACGACAAGAAGGTCTAGCCCGATCTCGCGCCGAGCGCCGCTGGGCGCTCGCGGTTGCGGGCCGGATGTTGTGGCGGGTCGGCAGAGCGGGCTGGCTGCCGGTTGTGCGATGTGGCGGGCGGCTGCGGGTCGGGTGTTGTGGTGGGTCGGCAGAGCGGGCTGGCTGCCGGATGTGCGATGTGGCGGGCGGCGGCGGGTCGGGCGTTGCGGCGGGTCGGCATGCGGCCGGCGGCGGGTCGGACGTTGTGAGACGTTGTGACGAGTCGCCAGGGCGGCTGGCTGCGGGTTGTGCGATGTGGAAGGTCGGCAGGCGGCCGGCGGAACGTCAGACGTTGTGGCGGGCCAGCAAGGGCTCGCGCCAGCCCAGCATCGCTTCGGTCATGCGTACGGCGTCGACTGTGGCCCGCACGTCGTGCACGCGCACGATGCGGGCGCCGTGCAGAACGCAGAAGACCACGGCGGCCAGGGTGCCGGCCAGGCGGTCGGGCTGCTCGGCGCCGAGGGTCTCGCCGATGAAGTCCTTGTTGCTGACGGCGGCCAGCAGGGGATAGCCGACCGCGGCGATCTCGTCCAGCCGGCGGGTCAGCTCCAGCGTGTGGCGGGTGTTCTTGTTCAGGTCGTGGCCCGGATCGATGATGATCTGGTCGGGTCGCACGCCGCGGTCGAGCGCCACCGCCACCCGCTCGCGCAGGAACTCGGCCACCTCGGTGGTCACGTCGTCGTACCGCGGGCTCGGCCACAGTGTGCGCGGGGCGGCCAGGCTGTGGGTGATGACGAGCTGGGCGTCGGTGCCGGCGACCACGTCGGCCATGGCCGGGTCACGCAGCCCGGAGGTGTCGTTGACGACTCCGGCGCCCGCCTTGATCACCTCGGCTGCGACCTCGGGCCGGAACGTGTCGACCGAGACGACCGTGCGCGAGCGGGCGGCCTCGACGACGGGCAGCACCCGGTCGAGTTCCTCGGCCACGCTCACCTCGGGGCCGGGGGCGAACGGCACGCCGCCGATGTCGATCCAGTCGGCGCCCGCCTCGGCTGCCGCGGTCACCGCCTCGACCGCCTTGCCGAGCGCGTAGGTGCGGCCGCGGTCGTGAAAGGAATCGGGTGTGCGGTTGACGATCGCCATCACCGCGACGCGCCGGGAGAAATCGAACGAGCGGCCCCCGATGACCCGCGCGCGGTCTTGTTCACTCACGATTGTGCAGGTTAGCAGGGCTCCGGACGCGGTTTTCGAGCGGTGCGAGAAATAAACGGGCAATAACGTGTACCCGCTGTCGCGGACTTTAAGCACGTCGCTTTCCGCTTTAATTGCACTCGGGAAAGTATGAATGGTCGAGGCGCGCACCGGGTAACTGATTCGGCGAAGGCACACTGACGAATCCCCTTTGGAGGAATCCCCATGAGTGACGTGCCATCGGGCGTTCGCCGGCCGGACGACACCTATCCGCTGGACGTGCCGCCCACGCCGGGCTACCCGGCCGAGACGTACACGACCACGGCGTACGACACCGGTTCCGAGCCGGCCGGCGGCAGCGGCGCCAAGGAGAAGGCCAAGGAGGTCGCGGCGCACACCGGCCAGGCCTCCAAGGAGGCGGCGGCCGACGTCAAGGACACCGCCAAGGAGCAGGCCGCCCGCGTCGGTCAGGAGGCCAAGGCCCAGGCCGGCAACCTCGCCTCCGAGGTCAAGGGCCGGGTCAGCAACCAGGCGCGGAGCCAGAACGACAAGCTGGTGAGCCAGATCCGCAGCACCGCCGACCAGCTCGACGAGATGCGCGGCGACCGCGGCGACTCCCCGGCCTCGGCCGTTGTCACGCGGGTGGCCGAGGGCGGCCGCCAGCTCGCCGACTACCTCGACCGCAACGGGCCCGACGGCGTGCTGCGCGAGGTCCAGGACTTCGCCCGTCGTCGTCCCGGCGCGTTCCTGGCCACGGCGCTGGCCGCGGGCTTCGTCGTCGGCCGCCTGGGCAAGGTCGTTGCCAAGGCCGACCCGGACGCCGGCGCCTCGGTCAAGCCGAGCACCGACTCCTTCGTGTCGGGCACGGACACGGGCTACCCGGCCACCACCGGCTACCCCGGCGTCGAGACCGGCGCCGCGGCTGGTCACACCACCGGGACCACGCCCGGCTACGCCACCGGCACCACCGACGCGACCACCACCACGACGACCGGTGCCGAGTACTCGACCGGCCCCGGCTACGCCAGCACCACCGAGTACAGCTCCACCGGCACCGGTACGCCCGCCGTCCGTGAGGAGTACGTGGTCGAGAGCCCGGAGCGCCCCCGATGACCGCGCCGCACCCGCACAGCCGGATCGACGACGAAGAGGTCGCTGAGACGTCGGTCGGCGAGATGATCGGCAACATCAGCAACGACCTCTCCCAGCTGTTCCGCCAGGAGGTCGAGCTGGCCAAGGCCGAGCTCAAGCAGGAGGCGGCCAAGGCCGGCAAGGCCGGCGGCATGCTCGGCGGCGCCGCGTTCGCCGCCTACCTGGCCGTCGTGCTGCTCAGCTTCGCCCTGGTCTTCGCTCTCGACGCCGTCATGCCCGCGGGCTGGGCGGCGCTCATCGTGGCCGTCCTGTGGGCGGTGATCGGTGGCGTTCTCTACGTCATCGGCAAGAACAAGCTCAAGACCGTCGACCCCGTGCCGCGCCGCACCGTCGACACGCTGAAGGAGGACGCCCAATGGCTGAAGAACCCGACCGGCTGAGGCAGCAGATCGAGAACACCCGGGCGTCGCTCACCCGCGACGTCGACCTGCTGGCCGAGAAGGCGAGCCCGACCAAGGTCGCCCAGCGACGCTGGACGTCGGTGAAGGAGAAAGTGATGGGCACGAGCTCTTCGGTGGGCTCCACCGTGAGTGACAAGGCGTCGTCGGCCGGCAGCTCCGTGAGCGACACGGCTTCGTCCGTGGGCAGCACGGTCAGCGACAAGGCGTCCCAGGCCGGCGACGTGGCGAGCGAGAAGGCGCACCAGGCGGCCGACGCCGTGCGCAGCGCGCCACAGGCGGTCAGCGCGCAGGCCCAGGGCAACCCGCTCGCGGCCGGCATCATCGCCTTTGGGGTGGGTCTGCTCGCCTCGACCCTGATCCCGGTCACCGACGCCGAGAAGCGCGCCGGCGCCCAGATCAAGGAGAACAGCGGCGAGCTGACCGACAAGGTCAAGGACTTCGCCACCGAGATGCAGGACGATCTCGCGGGCACCGCCCAGGAGGCTGCCGGCCAGGTCAAGCAGACCGCGCAGGAGGCCGTGCAGACGACCAAGGACACCGCGCAGTCCAACGCGCAGAACGTGAAGGAGCAGGCGAAGTCGTCCGCTTCCTGAACCACCCGTACGTTTCGAGCCGGTCCCTCAGGGGGCCGGCTCGAAGGCGTTTGTGCCGGTTCAGGCGGGGAAGCTGAAACGGTATGAAACTCGGATACAAGCTGGCCGCGGAGGCCTTCGGACCCAAGGAGCTGATCCGCCAGGCGGTCCGCGCCGAGCAGGCCGGATTCGACTTCGTGGAGATCAGCGACCACTACCACCCGTGGCTCGACGTGCAGGGGCACTCGCCGTTCGCGTGGAACGTGCTGAGCGCCATCGCGATGCGGACCGAGCGGCTCGGCCTGGCCACCGGAGTGACCTGCCCGACCGTGCGCTATCACCCGGCGATCATCGCGCAGGCCGCGGCGACGCTCGCCATCATCTCGGACGACCGTTTCACGCTCGGGGTGGGCGCGGGGGAGCGGCTCAACGAGCATGTCGTCGGCCAGGGTTTCCCCAGCGTGCGCGGGCGGCACGAGCGGCTCGAGGAGGCGCTCGACATCATCAGCCTGCTGTGGCGGGGCGGCTATCAATCGTACGAGGGAAAGCACTTGCAGTTGGAGGACGCCCAGGTGTTCGACCTGCCGTCGAAGCTGCCGGCGATCGCCGTCGCCGCCGGCGGGAAGCAGGCGGCCGAACTGGCCGCGACCCACGGCTCGGGTCTGTTCGCCACCGAGCCGCGCGCTGATCTGGTCGAGACGTTCACCGCCGCGGGCGGACAGGGCCCGAAGTACGCCGAGGCCTCGGTCGCCTGGGCGCCGTCGAAGGACGAGGCCGTGCGGGCCGCCCACGAGACCACGCGGTGGGCCGTGACCGGCTGGAAGGTGATGGCCGAGCTGCCCAACCCGGTCAACTTCGAGGCCGCGTCGGCGACCGTGCGGCCCGAGGACATCGCCGGCCAGTTCGCCGTGGGCCCCGATCCGGAGCCGTACGTCAAGATGGTCGGCGAGTACAAGGACGCCGGGTACGACCACATTGTGCTGATGAACGCCGGTCCCGACCCCGACGGCTTCATCGACTTCTTCGCGAAGGAATTGAAGGATCACCTGTAAGGCAGGCGTGCTCGGGGGTCAACGGGGTATAGGCGCTCTTCGTGACCCTGACCCCCGAGATCTACGGCGCCGAGCTCGAGACCGAGGACGTGACCGTGGTGGTCGCGACCCGCAACCGGGCCGACCGTCTGCTCGAGACGTTCCCGCACCACCGAGCGCGCACGATCCTGGTCGACAACGCGTCCGACCAGCCGCAGCCGCTGTTCCCGGGCGTCGACGTGGTGCGCCTCGGCGAGAACCGGGGCGCGGCGGCGCGCAACATCGGCGTGCTGCGGGCGCGTACCCCGTACGTGGCCTTCGCGGACGACGACTCGTACTGGACGCCGGGGTCGCTGGCCCGGGCCGCGGCGCTCCTGCGGGAGCACCCGCGGGCGGCCCTGCTGGCGGCGAAGGTGCTGGTCGGAGCAGAGCAGCGGATCGACCCGGTGTCGGTGGCGATGAGCGAGTCGCCGCTGGGCACGCCGCCGGGAGCGGCCGGGCCGTCGGTTCTCGGCTTTCTCGCGTGCTCGCTCGTCGTACGGCGGGACGCGTTCCTCGCGGCCGGCGGGTTCGAGCCGCGGCTGTTCGTGTACGGCGAGGAGGCGCTGTTGGCGATGGATCTGGCCGCGGCGGGGCACGAGCTGTCGTACGTGCCGGATCTGGTCGTCCGTCACCTGCCGTTGCCCGGTGGGCGGGACAACGGGGCGCGCGCCCGCGTCGAGACCCGCAACCGGGTGTTGACGGCGATGCTGCGGCGGCCGTTGCCGGTGGTGGGGCGGGCCCTGGCGAAGGCCGCGGGGGAGGACCCGGTCGGCGCTCTCGACGCGCTGCGGCAAGGTGGCTGGGCCTGGCGGCGACGTCGTGCGCTGCCGCCGCAGGTCGAGAGCGACCTGCGGCGGCTGGCTGTGGATAACTCAGGTGCTTGATCGGCCGAAACGCGTACTGTCGCCGGTAGGGTGGGGGACCCCCAGGCGGGTGGGTCGTGTTAGGTAGCTCGTGTCAGGTAGCGCCGATCTTGGGCTGATCACCAGCCCGTCGGCGGGGCCTCGATGTGCACGGCCTTGGTCGCCGTCATCTCGTCGAGCAGTTCGGGGCCGTATCCGAAGCCCTGGCCGCTGCCGCCGCGCGGGTGGGCGGCGCCGCCCGGCGCGCCCCCGAACACGGCGTTGATCTTCACCGTGCCGGCCGGCAGCCGGCGCCAGGCCTGCTGGGCGTTGCTCATCGACGGGGTCAGCACCGTCGCGGCCAGCCCGTACGGCGAGTCGGCGGCCCGCTCCAGGGCTTCGTCGAACGAGCCGACGACCACCACCGGCGCGACCGGGCCGAACGTCTCCTCCCGGACTACCGCCATGTCGTCGGTGCAGTCGGCCAGCACCGTCGGCGGGTAGTAGGCGCCGGGGCCGGCCGGGGCTGTGCCACCCCGTAGCGCGCGGGCACCGGCCTTGACGGCCTGCTGCACCTGCTCGTCGACCGCGTCGCGCATCCGCTTGTCGACCATGGGGCCGATCCGGGACGTCCAGCTGTCGGCCTCGGTGGCCAGGGCCTCGAGGAACTCGTCGGCCACCTCGCGGTGCACGTAGACGCGTTCCACCGCCACGCAGATCTGGCCGGAGTTGACGAAGGAACCCAGCGCGGCCTGCTCCGCCGCCCAGGCCGGGCCGACGCCGGCGTCCACGATCAACGGGTCGCTGCCGCCGTTCTCGAGCAGTGCCTTCGCGCCGGTGCGGGCGCAGGCGGCGGCGATCGAGCGGCCGGTGGCGGTCGAGCCCACCTGGGCCACCACGTCGACATCGGACGCGGCGAGCGCGGCGCCGACCGGGCCGTCGCCGTTGAGCAGGCTCAGCACGCCGGCCGGGAAGTGCGGGGCGAGCAGCCGCGCGAGGCGCCAGCCGGTGGCCGGCGTGCGCTCGCTCGGCTTGTAGACCACCGTGTTGCCGGTGACCAGGGCCGCGCCGAGCAGGCCGCACGACACCGCCACCGGATCGTTCCAGGGTGTGATCACGGCGACGACCCCGCGCGGGCCGTACGCCATCAGGTCGATCGCCTCGTTGTTGCCGGCCAGGGTGCGTCCGCGGTGGGTCGGGCCGAGCTCGGCGTACTGCCGCAGCGTGCCCACCCCGGCCAGGATCGACTCGCGAGATCCGTCGACCGGTTTGCCCATCTCGGCCGTCATGATCTCGGCCAGCTCGTCCGCGGCCCGCTCCACGGCGGTTGCGGCCGCGTGCAGAGCTGCGGCGCGGGCAGCCGGCGCAGTCGCCGCCCACTCCGCACATGCCTTCCGGGCCGATCGCACAGCGGCGTCCACATCCTGTTCACCAGAGATCGGCACCGCGGTCACCGGAGTGTCGTCGGCCGGGTCGAGAACGGTCAGGATGCGGCCCGAGTTGCCGTGATTCCAGGCGCCATCAACGTATTGCTCCACGTCGTACATGACTCGCGCTTGCCCTGCAGCAAGGAAACCAAACACTCCTATCAGTGCAGCTCGAAACGGGTCCGAATTTTATTTGCAGGAAGTCAAAGATCTTGCGAGTAACCCGAAGATCCCCGGGTATCCGGCGCGCCATGCGAGTGCTGGGAATCAATGCGATCTTCCATGATCCGGCCGCGGCGCTGATCGTCGACGGCCGCGTGGTGGCCGCGGCCGAGGAGGAGCGGTTCAGCCGCCGCAAGCACGGCAAGCGCCCGGTTCCGTTCGCCGCCTGGGAGCTGCCGGAACTGGCCGCCGCCTGGTGCCTGGACGAGGCCGGTCTGCGCCCGGACGACCTCGACGCGGTCGCCTACTCCTTCGACCCGGGCCTCAGCCGCGACGCGGAGAGCCTGGGGCTGAACGACCCGTCGGATCATCTGCGCGTCGACTACGCGCGCCGGGCGCCGCAGTTCCTGGCCGCGGCGCTGCCCGGGCTCGACCCCGAGCAGGTTCGTTTCGTGCCGCACCACGTCGCCCACGCCGCGTCGGCCGGGCTCTCGGTGCCCGAGGACAGCGCGGTGCTCGTGCTCGACGGGCGGGGCGAGGTGGCCAGCCACCTGGCCGGCGCCTACCGCGGCGGCGAGCTCGAGGTGCTCAAGAGCCAGGAGCTGCCGCACTCGCTCGGCCTGCTCTACGAGGACCTGACCCGGCACCTGGGCTTCCTGCATTCCAGCGACGAGTACAAGGTGATGGCGCTCGCGTCGTACGGCAAGCCGAAGTTCCTGAATCTGCTGCGCGAGCTGGTGCGGCCGACCGGGGACGGCGGCTTCGTCGTCGAGCGCATCGACTGGGACGCCCTGGCCAAGGCGCGCACGGCCGAGGGCGAGATGACCGAGGCCCACGCCGACCTGGCCGCGAGCGTGCAGGTGCGGCTCGAGGAAGTGCTGCTCGACCTGGCTCGATGGACCTTCGAGGCGTCCGGTGGCACCCTGCGGACGCTGACCATGGCCGGCGGCACCGCGCTCAACTGCGTGGCCAACGCCCGGATCGCCGCCGAGGGCCCGTACGAGCGGGTCTGGGTGCAGCCGGCGGCCGGCGACTCCGGCACGGCGCTCGGCGCCGCCCTCGCCGTACACGGAAAGAACGTGCCCTTCGGCAGCGCCGCTCTGGGCCGGGGCTGGACCGACGAGGAACTGGAGGCGGAGCTGCGCCGGGCGGCGTTGCCCTACACCCGTCCGGAGTCGATCGCCGCCGAGGCGGCCCGGGTGCTCGCGGACAACGGCATCGTCGCCTGGTACCAGGGGCGCAGCGAGTACGGGCCGCGCGCGCTGGGCCACCGCTCACTGCTGGCGCACCCCGGCGACCAGGACACCCAGACCCGCATGAACAACGTCAAGGGCCGCGAGCAGTTCCGCCCGATCGCGCCCATGGTGCGGGCCGAGCGGTTCGCCGACATCTTCTCCGGCGTCTACCCGAGCCCGTACATGCTCTTCGTGCACCGGGTGAAGCCGGAGTGGAAGGACCGCATCCCGGCCGTCACCCACGTCGACGGCACCGCCCGGGTGCAGACCGTCCATACCGGGACCGAGCCGCTGGTGGCTGAGATGCTCGAGGAGTTCGAGCGGCTCACCGGCCTGCCGGTGGTGGTCAACACGTCGCTCAACACGGCTGGACGGCCCATGGTGGACACTCCGCGCGAGGCGATGGAGCTGTTCGGCTCGGCGCCGGTCGACCTGCTGGCGATCGGGCCGTTCGCGGTGCACCGGGCGAAGGCGTTCGGCGCATGAGCGTCACGGTCGTGGTGCCGACGCTCGGGCGCCCCAGCCTGCGCACCCTGCTCGGCGCGCTGGCGCCGGGCATCGCGCGGCACGGCTTCGAGCTGATCGTCGTCGACGACCGTCCCGCAGCGGTTCCGCCACTCGAGGTCGACGGGACCGTCCTGCCCGGACCGGCGCGGGGGCCCGCGGCGGCCCGCAACGTCGGCTGGCGGGCCGCGAAGCACGACTGGGTAGCGTTCCTCGACGATGACGTGCTGCCCGGCCCCGACTGGGCCGACCGGTTGCTCGACGACCTGGCCGAGGCGGGCGAACGGGTCGGCGGCGTGCAGGGCCGGCTGCGGGTGCCGCTGCCCGGCGGCCGGCGGCCCACCGACTGGGAGCGGGTGACGGCCGGACTGGCCGACGGCGCCTGGATCACCGCCGACATGGCCTATCGCCGGGACGCGCTGGCGGGCTGCGGCGGGTTCGACGAACGCCTGCCGCGGGCCTTCCGCGAGGACGCCGACCTGGCCTTCCGCGTACGCCGGGACGGCTGGCGGCTGGTCCGCGGGCGCCGCCAGGTCACCCACCCGGTGCGACCCGAGAGCCCCTGGGTCAGCGTGCGCACGCAGCGCGGCAACGCCGACGACGCGCTGCTGCGCCGGGTCCACGGCCCCCGCTGGCGGGAGTTGCTGGAGGTCCCGCCGGGCCGCCGTCCGCGGCACGTGACGATCACCGCGGCCGGCGTGGCCGCGCTGGCGCTGGCCGCGACCCGCCGGCCGGGGTGGGCCACGGCCGCGGGCCTGATCTGGGCGGCCGGGACGGCGGAGTTCGCGGCCGCGCGCATCGCCCCCGGCCCGCGCGACCCGCGCGAGGTGGGCACCATGCTCGTCACCAGCGCAATCATCCCGGCCGCGGCCACGCTGCACTGGCTGCGCGGCTGGTGGCGGTGGCGGGCCGCACAGCCCGTCCGCACCGTGCCGGCAGAGGTGGACCGCCGGTGACCGAGCTGTTCGACGCTGTGTTGTTCGACCGGGACGGCACGCTCGTGGTCGACGTGCCCTACAACGGCGACCCGGCCCTGGTCGAGCCGATGCCCGGCGCCCGCGAGGCCCTCGACCGGCTGCGCGCCGCGGGGCTGCGGATCGGGGTCGTCACCAACCAGTCCGGCCTGGCCCGCGGACGTTTCACCGCGGATCAGCTGGACGCGGTCAACCGGCGCGTCGAGGAACTGCTCGGCCCGTTCGACGACTGGCAGATCTGCCCGCACGACGACACGGCCGGTTGCCCGTGCCGCAAGCCCGCGCCCGGCATGGTCGTTGCCGCCGCCGAAGCACTGGGCACCACCCCCGCCCGCTGTGTGCTGGTCGGTGACATCGGACGCGACATCGAGGCGGCCCAGGCGGCGGGCGCGGCCGCCATCCTGGTGCCCACGCCGGTCACGCTGCCGGGGGAGGTCGCCGCGGCCCCGGCCGTCGCGGCCACGATCGAGGCGGCGGCCGACCTGATTCTGCGGCGCGAGGCCCTGGTCACCCCTTCATCGCGGCGGAAAGCGGGAACAGTCCTCGTGGTCCGCTCCGACTCGGCCGGCGATGTGCTGGTCACCGGGCCGGCGATCCGAGCCGTCGCGGCCGGCGCCGAGCGCGTGGTCATGCTCTGCGGCCCCCGCGGCCGGCGCGCCGCCGAGCTCCTGCCGGGCGTCGACGAGATCGTCGAGTCGCGGCTGCCCTGGATCGACCCGCAGCCCGGGCCGGTCGACGCGGACGAGATGACCGCTCTGATCGACCTGCTCCGCCGGACCGGGGCCGGCGAGGCCGCCGTCTTCACGTCCTTCCACCAGTCGGCGTTGCCGCTCGCGCTGCTGATGCGGATGGCCGGCATCGGCCGGATCACCGCGATCAGCGAGGACTACCCGGGCTCCCTGCTCGACGTGCGCCACCGCGGCGTGCCGGTCGGCCTGCCCGAACCCGAGCGGGCGCGCAGCGTGGCCGCCGCCGCGGGGTTCGCCCTGCCGGTCGGCGACGACGGCCGGCTGCGGGTCACCGCCGCGTCCAGGCAGGGTCCGGGCGAGTACGTGGTGGTCCACCCCGGCGCGAGCTGCGAGGCCCGTTCCTGCCCGCCCGCGACGCTGCGCCGGATCGTCGGCGCGCTGGCCGCCGCCGGTCACCGGGTGCTGGTCACCGGCGGCCCGGAGGAGCGGCACCTGGCCGCGTACGTCGCCGGAACCGACGGCGAGCAGGTCGGCCGCACGTCCCTGGCCGAGCTGGCGGCCGTCCTGGCCGGCGCGAAGGCCCTGGTCGTGGCCAACACCGGCCCGGCCCACCTGGCCGCGGCTGTCGGCACCCCCGTCGTCAGCCTCTACGCCCCCACCGTGCCGTACGGCCAGTGGGGTCCCTACCGCGTCCCGTCCGTCCGGCTCGGCGAGGCCGCGGCGCCCTGCCGCGACAGCCGGGCCACCACCTGCCCCGTCGACGGCCACCCCTGCCTGTCCACCATCGACCCGGCCGACGTGGTCGCCGCCGTCGCGCGGCTCGCCGCCCCGGCCGAGATTGCCGAGGCCGCCGCGTGAACATCCTGCTCTGGCACGTTCACGGCTCCTGGACCACCTCGTTCGTCCAGGGCAAGCACCGCTACCTGATCCCCGTCAACGACGCCCGCGACGCCTGGGGCCGCGGCCGGGCCCGCACCTTCGACTGGCCGGCCTCCGCCGAGGAGCTTCCGCTCGAGGAGATCCGCGACGTCGACGTGGCGATCGTGCAGCGGCCCGAGGAGCTCGAGCTCGTGCCCCGGGGCGTGCCGGTGATCTATGTGGAGCACAACACCCCCAAGGGCGACGTGCCCACCGGCCGGCACCCGATGGCCGACCGCGACGACCTCGTGATCGCCCATGTCACCGACTTCAACGACCTGTTCTGGGATGCCGGCGGCACCCGGACGACGGTGATCGAGCACGGCATCGTCGAGCCCAGGGCCCGCTGGAGCGGCGAGCTCGGCCATTTCGCCGTGGTCACCAACGAGCCCGTGCGCCGGCAGCGGGTCACCGGCACCGACCTGTTCCCGCGGTTCGCCGCGGTGGCGCCGCTGGACGTCTTCGGCATGGGCGTCGAGGGGCTGCGGAGCGGGCGGATCACCCCGTACGACGACCCGCCGCAGCACGAGATGCACGCGCAGGTCGCCCGTCGCCGCGCCTACCTGCACCTGTGCCGCTGGACCTCGCTCGGCCTGAGCCTGATCGAGGCCATGCAGATGGGCATGCCGGTCATCGGCCTGGCCACCACCGAGGCGGTCGTCGCGGTGCCACCCGACGCCGGGGTGCTCGACACCCGCGTCTCCACCCTGGTCGAGGCGGCGCACTGGCTGCTCTCGGACGACGCCGCGGCCGCGAGCCTCGGCGCCCGGGCCCGTCAGGTCGCCCTCGCCCGCTACGGGCTGGACCGGTTTCTCGCGGACTGGGACCGGCTGCTCGAGGAGGAAACATGCGCATCGCGATGATCTCGGAACACGCCAGCCCGCTCGCGGCGCTGGGCGGCGTCGACGCCGGCGGGCAGAACACCCACGTCGCCGAGCTGGCCGGAGCCCTCGCGGCGGCCGGGCACGAGGTGCGCGTCTACACCCGGCGCGACAGTCCCGACCTGCCCACGGTGATGCCGATGGCGGAGCGGATCGACGTCGTGCACGTGCCTGCCGGGCCGGCGCAGGTGCTGGGAAAGGACGAGCTGCTGCCCTTCATGGGCGCCTTCGCCGAGTGGCTGGCCGAGAGCTGGCGCACGGAGTGGCGGCCGGACGTCGCCCACGCCCACTTCTGGATGAGCGGCCTGGCCGCGGTCACCGCCGGGCGGCGGTGCGACGTGCCGGTGGTGCAGACCTTCCACGCGCTGGGCTCGGTCAAGCGCCGCCACCAGGGTTCGGCCGACACCAGCCCGCCGCGCCGGATCGCCTACGAGCGCGAGCTGGGCCGGGCCGTCGACCGGGTGATCGTGCAGTGCCAGGACGAGGTGCACGAGTTGCTGCGCCTCGGCGTGCCGCGCTCGCAGATGGCGCTGGTGCCGTCCGGCGTCAACGTCGAGCGGTTCTGCCCGGACGGGCCGGCGGTGACCCGCGAGCCGCGGCGGACCCGCATCCTGACCGTCGCGCGCCTGGTCGAGCGCAAGGGCATCGGTGACCTCGTTCGCGCCCTGCCGGCCGTTCCGGGCGCGGAACTCGTGGTGGTCGGTGGCCCGGCGGACGGCGAGGTCGCGGCCGGGCTCCGTCGCATCGCCGCGCAGTGCGGGGTGGCCGGCCGGGTCGTCCTGGCCGGGCCGGTGCCGTCGCACGAGATGCCGCAGTGGTACCGCTCGGCCGACATGCTGGCGGCCACCCCCTGGTACGAGCCGTTCGGCCTCACCGTGCTGGAGGCGATGGCCTGCGGCGTGCCGGTCGTCGCGAGCTCGGTCGGCGGTCTGGCCGACACGGTGGTCGACGGCGTGACCGGCGATCTCGTGCCGCCCCGCGACCCGCACCGTCTCGGCCTCGCGCTGCGCCGGCTGGCCTCCGACGAGGTACGCCGCCTGTCGTACGCCGCCGCCGCCGTCGACCGTGCCCTGCACATCTACGCCTGGCCCCGCATCGCGGACCGGCTCGCCCGGGTCTACGCGGGCGTCGCCGGTGTCGCCACCGAACCCACCCGGGAGGCAGTCGCCTGATGAACCACGATCTCACCCCCACCGACGACCACCTGACCGCGCTGGCCGCGGCGATCGTCCCGTTCCGGGCCATGTCCGGCAAGCTCGCCCGCTGGGGCTCCGACCTGGCCTGGCACCTCGGCCAGGGCGGCCGCCTGCTGGTCGCCGGCAACGGCGGCAGCGCGGCCGAGGCCCAGCACCTCGCGGCCGAGCTGGTCGGCCGGCTGCGCGACGAGCGGCGCCCGCTGTCGGCGATCGCGCTCACCCCGGACTCGTCGGCGGTCACCGCGATCGGCAACGACTACGGCTTCGAGGAAGTCTTCGCCCGCCAGGTACGCGCCCACGGCCGCCCCGGCGACGTGCTGATCACCCTGTCGACCAGCGGCCGCAGCCCCAACCTGCTCGCCGCCGTGCGCGCGGCCCGGGAGTGCGGGATGCGCACCTGGGCGATGACCGGCCCGGCCGGCCCGCTGGCCGACGCCTCGGACGAGGCGCTGCGCTGCCCGTCGCCGGAGAGCCAGGTCGTGCAGGAGCTGCACCTGGTCGCGGTGCACCTGATGTGCGAGTACCTCGACCGCGCGCTGCCGTCGGTGCTCGGGAGCCGCCGCGACGCCCCTTTCGCCGACTTCAAGGTGGAGGTCGGGGTATGAGCCTCGTGATCGTGGGAGACACCCTGCTCGACAGGGACGTGCAGGGCAGCGTCCGCCGGGTGGCGCCGGACGCCCCGGCGCCGGTGCTCGACGAGGAGCGGGTCCAGGAACGTCCCGGCGGGGCCGGCCTGGCCGCCCTGCTCGCCGCGCAGTCCGGCCAGGAGGTCGCCCTGGTGACCGCGCTGGCCGACGACGCGGGCGGCGCCCGGCTCAGCGAGCTGCTCACCGAGGCCGGGGTGCGGGTGTACGCGCTGCCGCTGCCGGGGGCGACACCCGAGAAGGTCCGGCTGCGCTCCGGCGACCACGTGCTGCTGCGCCTCGACCGCGGCGGCGAGCCGCACCCGCCCGGCGACGCTCCGGACGCCGTGCTCGAGCTGATCCGCGACGCGAAGGCCGTCCTGGTCAGCGACTACGGGCGCGGCGTGGCCCGGCACCCCGGGCTGCGGCGCGCGCTCGGCGAGACCCGGGCCCCGATCGTCTGGGACCCGCACCCGGACGGGCCGTCGCCGGTGCCCAACGCCCGGCTGGTCACCCCGAACCTGGCCGAGGTGCGCAAGCTCTCCGGCGACGGGGGTGGCGGATCCACGCTTGCCGTCGCCCAGCGGGGCGGGCAGGCGTTGCGGCAGCAGTGGCGGGCCGGAGCGGTCGTCGTCACTTGCGGCGCCGACGGCGCGGTGCTCTGCCACTCGGGTGCGACCCCGCTGGTCGTCCCGGCGCCCGAGGCCGGCGAGGGTGACACCTGCGGCGCGGGTGACCGGTTCGCGGCCACCGCGGCGCTCGCCCTCGCCGGCGGCGCCCTGGTCAGCGAGGCCGTGCAGCAGGCGGTCGCGGCGGCCTCCGCGTATGTCTCGTCGGGCGGGGTGACCGCGGCGCTTTCGCCATCTGCCTCGGTCGAGCCTGCCCCGGAGCGCATCGGCGCCGACGAGGCCGGGAGGCTCGCCGCCGAGGTGCGCGCGCGGGGCGGCACCGTCGTGGCCACCGGCGGCTGTTTCGACCTGCTGCACGTCGGTCACCTCGCCACGCTGCGCGCCGCCCGCAAACTCGGCGACTGCCTGATCGTCTGTCTCAACAGCGACGATTCCGTACGCGGTCTCAAGGGCCCCGAGCGACCGCTGAACCCCCAGATCGACCGCAGCCGGCTGCTCGCCGCCCTCGACTGCGTCGACGCCGTGGTCGTCTTCGACGAGGCCACCCCCGAGGCCGTGCTCACCTGGCTGCGGCCCGACGTCTGGGTCAAGGGCGGCGACTACGACTCGGTCCCGGAGTCCGAGCTCGTCCGGCGCTGGGGCGGCCAGACCGTCTTCGTGCCTTATCTCGACGGCCGCTCGACCACCAGCACCATCGCGGCGGCTCAAGCCGCCACCACCCGTTCGGAAAGCGCGGCTCAGGCCGCCACCACCCGGAGGTAGAGACACCATGGACGCAGTGATCGTCACCGGCGGCTCCAGCGGCCTCGGCGCCGCCGTCGTCGACGCCGTGATCAAGGCCGGCGGCCGCCCGTTCGTGATCGACCGCCAGGCGCCCGCCGACGGCGTGGCCTGGATCGAGTGCGACCTGGCCGACACCCGCGCCGCCGAGGCCGCCACCCGGCAGGCGATCGAGCAGGCCGGCGGCGGCATCGACGGCGTCGTCACCGCGGCCGGCATGGACGTGCCGGGCGCGCTGGCCGACGTCCCGGGCGAGACCTGGGACCGGATCGTCACCGTCGACCTGCTCTCCACGGCGGCTGTCATCCGGGCCGCGATCCCGGCCCTCAAGCAGTCGCACGGCGGCGTCGTCACGGTCGCCTCCACTCTCGGCGTCAAGGCGGTCAGCGACGCCACCGCCTACTGCGCCGCCAAGTTCGGCGTGGTCGGGTTCACCCGGGCGCTCTCGGCCGAGCTGGCCGGGCAGGTCAACGTCACCCTGGTCATCCCGGGCGGGATGCGGACGAAGTTCTTCGACGACCGCGACGCGCAGTACAAGCCGGGGCCGGACGCGATCCTCAACGACCCGGCGAACGTCGCCTCGGCGATCATGTTCGCGCTCGGCCAGCCGCGGGGCTGCGCCGTGCGGGAGCTGGTCATCGCGGCCGAGCAGGAGAGCTCGTACCCGTGATCCTCGCCCTGCGGGCGCTCGGCGTAGGTGACCTGTTGACCGCGGTGCCCGCCCTGCGCGGGCTCCGCGGCGCGTTTCCGGAGCACCGGCTCACCCTCGCCGCGCCGGACTGGCTGACCCCGCTGATCGAGCTGATCGGCGACGTCGACCGGATCGTGCCGGTCGCGTCCTTGCAGCCGACGACGCCCCTGCCGGCGGCCGAGATCGCGGTGAACCTGCACGGCAGCGGCCCCCAGTCGCACCGCCTGCTGCAGGCGGCCCAGCCGGCCAAGCTGTGGGCGTTTGCGAACGTCGAGGCCGGGCATCTGGACGGTCCGCCCTGGCAAGCAGAGGAGCACGAGGTGCGGCGCTGGTGCCGGCTCGTCCGCCACTACGGTGTCGCCTGCGACGAAGCGGATCTCACCCTCGCGGCGCCGGGTGACACCCCGGTCGCCGGTGCGACGATCATCCATCCGGGCGCCAAGTCACCGTCGCGTCGCTGGCCGGCCGACCGCTACGCGGCCGTCGCGCGCAGGCTGAGCTCGGCCGGCCACCGCGTGCTGATCACCGGTTCCGCGGCCGAGCACGACCTGGCCGTACGGGTGGCCGAGCGCGCCGGTCTGAGCGGCGCGGCCGTGCCCGGCACCAGCCTGGGGGAGCTGGCCGCGCTGGTGGCGCGGGCCCGCGTCGTGATCAGTGGGGACACCGGCATCGCCCATCTCGCCACGGCGTACGGCACGCCGTCGGTCGTGCTCTTCGGGCCGATGTCGCCGGAGCGCTGGGGACCGCCGGCCCGGCCTCAGCACCGGACCATCTGGCACGGCACCCGCAGCGAACCCGGCGACAGCACGGAGCCGGGCGTGCACCCGGCCCTGCTGGCCGTCGAGCCCGGTGAGGTTCTCGATGCGGCTGCGACGTTCTGATCTGAGCAAGCCCGGCTACAGCCGGCGGCGGGCAGGCAAAGGCTTCACCTACCGGGACACCGATGGGTCGGCCCTGACCGACGCGGCCGAGATCGAGCGGGTGAAGAAGCTTGTCATCCCGCCGGCCTGGCAGGACGTGTGGATCTCGCCCGACGCGCGTGGGCACATCCAGGTGACGGGGATCGACGCGGCCGGGCGCAAGCAGTACCGGTATCACGACGATTGGCGCACGGCCCGCGACGAGGCCAAGTTCGACCACGCCAAGGAGGTGGCCGAACGCCTGCCCAGGATCCGCGACCGGCTGTGCGGCGACCTCACGGACGAGCGCGGGCTGAGCAAGACGCGGGTGCTGGCGGCCGTCGTGCGGCTGCTCGACATGGGCATGTTCCGCATCGGCAGCGACCAGTACGCGGTCCGCGAGGACGATCCGTCGTTCGGGTTGTCCACGCTGCGGCCCGAGCACGTACGCACCAAGGGCGGTTGCGTGCTGCTCGAGTTCACCGGCAAGTCCGGCGTGAAGCACTCGGGCACGGTCGGCGACGGCGAGGTGTGCCAGGTGCTCAGGGACCTCAAGCGCCGCCGCCGGGGCGAGAACAGGCTCTTCGCGTACTACGACAAGGCGGCCCGCCGCTGGCGCGACCTGCACGCCGATGAGATCAACGAGTATCTGCGGGAGATCAGCGGCGAGCAGATGACGGCCAAGGACTTCCGTACGTGGCACGGCACGGTCAAGGCGGCCGAGGCCCTCGCCGAGGCCGGTCCCCAGCCCACCGCGGGCAAGCGGAAGAAGGCCGTCTCCCACGCGATGAAGGAGGTCGCGGACCTGCTCGGCAACACGCCCGCGGTGGCGCGCGCCTCGTACGTCGACCCCCGTGTGGTCGAGGCGTTCGAGGAGGGCGAGGTGGTCGAGCAGCCCGGCGAGAAGGCCGTCCTCGAGCTGCTCGACGAATGATCACCGCTGCGGGCGGGCCGGGTTGATGGCAGCATCGTCGGCATGACCGTCATCGCCACGCTCACCGTCGAACGGCCGTCGGGTCACTGGATCGACCGGGCACGGGCGTACCAGGTCGTCGTCGACGGGGCGGTCAAGGGCGTGGTGCGCTGCGGGCGAGAATTGTCGCTGGCGCTCCCGCCGGGGCCGCACACCGTCCGCGTCCGCCTCGACTGGACAGGCAGCGACGACCTGCCCGTCCACCTCGGACCGGGGGCGACCGTCCGGCTGCGCGTCGAACCGCGCGGCGCCCGGCACGCGGTGGGCCGCCGCTACCTGAAGCTGAGCCGGGTCGCTTGAATCAGCCACGGAGGGGTAAGCCAGCATCATGACCGACCGGGTGATGGTATTTGCCCCCGCGCCGATCCTGACCGTGACGATCGAGCAGCGGAGCGGAGAGCCGGACCTGCACGTCCACCCGGGCGGACAGGGCGTCTGGCAGGCCCGCATGATCTCGGCCCTCGGCGTGCCGGTGATGCTGTGCGCGGCGCTGGGCGGCGAACCGGGATCCCTGCTCGAAGCGGTGCTGGCCGGAGAGGACTTCGACGTGCGATCGGTGACACGGCAGTCCGCCAGCGGGTGGTACGTGCACGACCGCCGCGACGGACAGCGGGAGCCGGTGGCCGAACATGCGGGACGGGCGCTGGACCGGCACGAGCTGGACGAGCTGCACAACGTCGCGCTCACCGAGGGCCTGCGCTCGTCGGTGGCCGTCCTGAGTGGACCGCACAAGCCGTCGGTGGTCGACGCCGCGGTATATCGGCGCCTGGCGGCGGATCTGACGGCCAACGGCGTCCGGGTGGTGGCCGACCTGTCCGGTGACTATCTGACCGCCGTACTGGAAGGTGGCGTGTCGTTCGTCAAGGTGAGCCACGAGGAGTTGCTGGACGACGGGCTGGCCGACGACGACAGCGTGGAGTCTTTGCTGGCCGCCGGGCGCAAGCTGCGCGGTCAGGGCGTGGAAGCGGTGCTGATCAGCCGGGCCGCGGAGCCGGCGCTGGCCATCTGGTCCGACACCGAGTGCGAGGTGCATCCGCCGCCGCTGAGCGTCAACGAGCACCGCGGCGCGGGCGACTCGATGACCGCCGGAGTGGCATCGGTGCTGGCCCGAGGCGAACCCGTCGCCTCGCTGATGGAACAGGCGTTGCGCACCGGATCGGCGGCCGGGGCGCTGAACGTGACCCGGCACGGGCTGGGAACGGGCCGGGCCGAAGCGGTGCACGAACTGATGAGCCGCGTGCGGATCGAGCCGCTGTGAGGGTGCTGATCACCAACGACGACGGGGTGTCGGCGCCCGGGATCCTCGCGCTGGCCGCGGCCGTCACCGGCTCGCACGACGTGGTCGTGGCGGCGCCGCAGGACGAGGCGAGCGGCATGAGCGCGGCGCTGACGGCGGTCGTGTCGGACGGGCAGATCGTGGTCGCGCCGTTCGAATTGCCCGGGATCACGGCGTACGGGGTGGCGGCCTCCCCGGCGTACATCGTGGTCCTGGCGTCCCTCGGGGTTTTCGGCCCGCCGCCCGACATCGTGCTGTCCGGCATCAACCGGGGCGCCAACGCCGGCCGCGCGGTGCTGCACTCGGGCACGGTCGGGGCCGCGCTCACCGCGGCCAACTACGGGATGCGCGCGATGGCGGTGTCGCTCGACGTGCTCAACGCTGACGCCACGGTGTCTTCCGCTTCCGGGTCTTCCGCCTCCGGCGGCAACGCGCTCGTCGTGCCCTCAGACGACGTGCTGCACTGGCCGACCGCGGCGTCGATCGCGGCCTCGCTGATGGACGCGGTGGCCACGGTGCCGGCCGGGACGGTGCTCAACGTCAACGTCCCCGACCGGGCGCGCGAGCCGGAACTGCGCGAGGCCACGCTGGCGTCGTTCGGCCAGGCCGGCATCGCGGTGGCGGAGGCGGGCGAGGGGTACGTCCGCACCACGATCGAACGGACCGGCGAGTCGCTCGTTCCCGGCACCGACCTGGCCCTGCTGGCCGAGGGGTACGCGACCGTGACCGCCCTGCGCCCGCCGGTCGCGGTGGCCGGCGTGCAGATCCCCGCTCAGCGTCGTCCCTGATCCGGGCTGCCTATAGCGGGCCGGGCTGCTCGTCCTTGTCCGGACCTGCTCATGGTGAGCCGTGCTGCGTGTCGTTGTCCTGGGGCTGTTCGCCGTGAACAGTGCTGCTTGTTGTTGCCCGAGGCTGCTCACCGTGAACCGTGCTGCTCGTCATTGCCCGAGGCTGTTTTTCGTGAGCCGTGTAGCTTCTTGTTGTCTTGGGGCTGTTCGCTGTGAACCGTGCTGCTCGTTGTTGCTCGAGGCTGTTTTTCGCGGGCTGTGCGGCTTCTTGTTGTCTTGGGGCTGCTCACCGTGAACCGTGCTGCTCGTCGTTGCCCAAGGCTGCTCATCTTGGGCCGTGCAGCGGCGTCTTGTCCCGGCGCCGTTCTTCGTGAGCCGTGGTGCTCCTCGTCGTCCGGGGCTGTTCATCGTGGGCTGGGGGCGAAGCTTGATCGGGCAGGCGGGGTGACGGGCTCCGGCTTCGTGGCCTGAGCGATCGGGAGCAGGGCGGCGACGGCGATCGCCAGCAGCAGGCGGGACTCGCTGAACAGGGGCGGGCCCAGCGCCGGCACCGGCAGGATCATGATGATCAGGACGGCCGCCCGCCAGAGCGACTGCGCGCCGGCGACGGGAAGCAGGACGGCCAGGACCAGCCAGATCTGATGATGGGTCCACGAGACGGGGCTCAGCACCACACTCGCGGCGCCGACGACGATGACGGCCGAGAGCCAGTCGTGCCGGCGGGCCAGCCGCACGGCGCGGATCAGGGCGGCGACGGCGACCGTGCCGCCGATGGCCACGACCAGGGTGGAGCGGGCTTCGGCAGCGATGCCCAGGCGTAGCAGGGCGCCGTTGAGGGACTGGTTGCCCACGCCGCCGATGTAGCCGAGCCGGTCGACCTGGAAGATCTTGTCGGTCCAGTACGCCCAGGAGTCGCCGGGCAGGGTGGCGGCGCCGATCGCGGCGCAGCCGGCGAAGGTGGCGCCGGCCACGGCGGCGGCTGTCCGGCGACCGGCGAACCAGAGCAGCGGAATGAAGATCAGGGGCGTCAGCTTGACGGCGGCCGCCAGTCCGATCAGGGCGCCGTGCCAGGGCGTGCGGCGCAGGGCCAGGAAATCGGCTGCGACCAGGGCGGCCAGGAAGAGGCTGACCTGGCCGTACTTGACGTCGGAGGAGACCGGCGCCGACAGCATCAGCGCGAGCGCCACGACCGCTGTCACGGTGGAGTGGCGATCCCGCGTGACCAGGGCGGCCAGGCCGGCCACCGTGGCCAGGGTGGCCAGCGTCCAGGCGACTTGGACCGCACCGACCGGGAGCCAGGTCAGCGGAGTGACCAGCAGCGCGGCGAACGGGGGATAGGTGAACGGCGCGGCGCCGCGGGTGAAGTCGTAGAGGCTCGCGCCGTCGGCCAGGCCGGACACCGCGCCGAGATAAACCGAGAGGTCGGTGAGCCTCGCGTCGGCCGGCTTCCCAAAGGCGGCGGCAGCCGTGGCCAGAGCGGCCGTGACGGTGACGACCCAGATCCATCGCTTACCCATACTCGAAACGCTACATAGGGTCTGAGCTGTTACGGAAGAGGTAGTGTCGAGTTCGTTATGCGGGCGCTCCGTGCCACGGCGCTCCGCTATGCGGGCGCTTCGCTGTGCGGGTCTTTGCTGTGCGGGTCTTTGCTGTGCGGCAGGCGCGCGTCGGCGACTCGCATGGCGAGGATCGCGGCGAGCAGGGCCACCGCGCCCAGCCCGACGGGGTGCTCCACGAAGCCGAAGCCGAACGCTGCCGAATTGTCGAGCAACTTCGGTAGGACGACGTCAGCGTCCCGACCCGCCACCGGAAGCGCCGGCGCCACGGCCAGCGCCCCGAGCGCAGCCGCCAACCCAACCGCCACCCTGCGCCCGCCGATGCCAATTCGCGCAGTGGCCGCGCCGACCGGTCCGCTCACTCGTGCAGCAAGAGTGGCCGCTTTGCGCGCTCGTGCGGCGAGGGTGTTCGCTCTGCTCGCTCGTGCAGCGAGGGTGGCTGCTTTGCTCCTTCGTACAGTGCGGGTGTTCGCTCTGCTCGCTCGTGCGGCGAGGGTGCTTGCTCTGCTCGCTCGTGCAGCGAGGGTGGCCGCTTTGCTCGCTCGTGCGGCGAGGGTGTTTGCTCTGCGCACTCGTGCAGCGAGGGTGACCGTTCCGCTCGCTCGTGCAGCGAGGGTGGCCGCTTTGCTCATTCGTGCGGCGAGGGTGTTCGCTCTGCGCACTCGTGCAGCGAGGATGGCCGCCCCGCTCACTCGTGCGGCGAGGCCGGCCGCTCCGCGTGCTTCTGCTGTGAGCTTGTCCGCCGCGCTGCGTGCGCCGGCGTGCTGGGTTGCGATGTGCGCGCCGGCTCCGGTGGGTGCGTGGGTCAGCTTGCGCGTCGAGGAGGCCGCGGCGGCCGGGCGACGGAGCGCCGGGGCGAGAAGGAAAGCGGTGCACAACAGCATCGGCCCGGCCGAGACGGCCGCGTTGGCCAGCAGGATCTCGGAAGCGTGGAAGGCCGGGCCGGAAGCTTGGAGCCCGCCGAGGGCCACGGCTCCTTCGCTGAAGTGGGGGCCGAACGAGACGGTGTCGCCGGGCAACAGGGCCAGCGGGAACCAGGCCGGAGCTGTCCACGCGGGCACGCCGAGAACGGCCGCCGCATGCGCCGACCCGGCTGCCGTCGCGAGATCGAGCGCAACCGCGCCACCGGCCACGGCGACCCACCGCCGGCCCGGTGAAGCGGCCCAGCGCAATGCGAGCGCAACCCCCACGGCCCAGGTGATGACGGCCGGAGCGATGTCGGCCGCGCCCATGAACGGCATCATCGGCACCGGATTGCCCACGAACAGGAACGCGAACAACGCCGCCGCGACCAGAACGATCGAAGCACGAACCCGACGGCCGATCAGGGTCAGCGCGGCGACGCCCAGCAGCAGTATCGCGGGGGCCAGGGCCTCGGACCCGCGCGCCAGATTCGTCGCCACCGCCGCCAGTAGCGTGACCCCGGCCGCTGTCGCAGCCCGACGTCCGACGACGACTGAGCGGTCCCGCCACGACGGCTCGTCGACGGCCGGCGAAACCGCCAGCGATCCCGCGAAGGCGAGCTTCCGGGCGGCCCGCCGACGGCCGGTGATCGAAGCCAGCTCGGCCAGCCATTCCTCCCGCATGAGCGGCGCCAGGTCGTCCGGCCAGCGCCGGGCCGCGACCCGGACCGCCGCTCGCGCCACCCGATCCACCACTCCCATCAAGCCTCCCGCAAGCGATCGAGGACGACTGCTGCTCGCTGGGCTGCGCGCGGGAAGTCGAGCGCGACCGCGGCTGGCTGGGCTGTGCGCGTGGAGCCGAAAGTGACCGCGGCTCGCCGGGCTGCGCGCGGAAAGTCGAGCGCGACCGCGGCTGGCTGGGCTGTGCGCGTGGAGCCGAAAATGACCGCGGCTCGCTGAGGTGCGCGCGGGAAGTCGAGCGCGACCGCGGCTCGCTGGGCTGAACGGGGGAAGTCGAGCGCGACCGCGGCTGACAGGGCTGTGCACGTGAAGCCAAAAGTGACCGCGGCTCGCCGGGCTGCGCGCACGAGGTCGATAACGCTTCCGGCGGGCAGGGCTGCGCGCGGGAAGTCGGAGGTGGGTGCGGTCGGCTGGGCTGCGCGCATCACGCCTCCCGCGCTTCGCCCAGAGGGCCGGCGGCGCGGGACATCTGCTGGCGCATCAGGGCGACCTCGCGCCGGGCCGCGACCGCGCCGTCGGCGGTCAGCAGGTAGTAGCGGCGGTTCGGGCGGCCCTCGGTGGCCGGGTCGATCTGTTCCCAGCGCGACTCGACCCAACCGGCTCGCTCGAGGCGGGCCAGGATCGGATAGAGCGTGCCGCTGGGCAGCCCGGTGTCCTGCATCAGCTCGAGCCCGTACCGCTGTGCCCCGGGCTCGGCGAGCAGCCCGGCCAGCACCTTCAGCACCGAGGCGGTGATCCGTGGCTCACCCATGTATGCACTCTACATAGGGTGGGCCGGTCTGGCCATCTTCGAAGATTTCATGTCCGGAAAGGCCGACATGACGGAATCCCGGTGGTGCGCGCGGCGGCGGGACACGACATGATCGCGGACACCGGTTCCCCGGCGTGACCAGTGATCGGAGTAGGACTCAGCCATGCTCGTGTCGTTTCCATCGTTGCTGGCCCGGACGCAGTCGTTCGGGCTGGGGCGGCCGCATCGGTTCACGGTTGCCCCGGACGGCAAGCGGCTGCTGTTCCTGCGCAGCCTCGGCGGCGAGAACCCGGTCCGGCTGTTGTGGGAGCTCGACCTCAGCACGGGCGAGGAGCGGCTGGTCGGTGATCCGGGTGCGCCCGGCGACGCGGGACCGATGTCGGCGGCCGAGCGGGCGCGGCGGGAAAGAGCCCGGGACAGGTCGGCCGGGATCTCCGACTACAGCACCGACAGCAGCGTGCGCGTCGTCGCGTACACGGCGGGCGAGAAGCTCTACCTCGCCGACACGGTGACGGGGGAGGCGCGGGAGCTGCCGGCCCGTACGCCGCTGACCGACGCCACCATCAGCCCGGACGGCGCCGCCGTGGCCTACGTGCACGACGGGGCGCTCCGGGTGATCAACAGCGACGGCACGGGGGACCGCGCGCTGGCCACGCCCGAGGGCGACGACATCACGTACGGTCTGGCCGAGCACGTCGCGGCCGAGTCGATGGAACGTACGCGCGGATTCTGGTGGGCGCCCGACGGGCAGCAGCTCGCGGTGGCCCGGGTCGACAACTCGCCGCTCGAGGTCTGGTATCTGAGCGACCCGGCCGACCCGGCCGCGCCGCCGACCGCGCAGCGCTACCCGCGGGCGGGCACGGACAACGCGATCGTCGAGCTGTTCGTGCTCGGCCTCGACGGCGCGCGCCGGGGCATCGACTTCGGCTGGGACGCGTACGAATATCTGGTCGACGTCGTGTGGGACCAGCACGGCCTGCTCGCCGTGCTGCAGAACAGGCCCCAGACGGCGATGCGGGTGCTCGCCACCGACAGCGGGGACGTGCTCGCCGAGACCACCGACCCACTGTGGACGACCATCGTGCCCGGCTTTCCCCGGCGTACGGCGGAAGGCTCTTTGATCTGGACCGAGGACACCGGCGAGACCCGGCACCTGACGGTGGGCGGCGAATCGGTGACGCCGCCCGGGCTCCAAGTCGCCTCGTTGTGCGGGGTCGACGGCGACACCGTGCTGTTCACCGGCTCGTCGGAGCCGACCGAATCACACCTGTGGTCCTGGTCGGCGGCCGAGGGGCTGCGGCAGCTCAGCACCGAGCCGGGCGTGCACACCGGCACGCGGTCGGGCGGCGCGACGGTGATCAGCTCGTCGACGCTCAGCGGCAGTGCGGTGACCTTCGGCGGCCGTACGGTGGAAAGCCTGGCCCTCAGCTCGCCGGTGGTCCCGAAGGTGTCGCTGCTGCGCGCGGGCCCGAACGAACTGCGCACGGCCGTGCTGTTCCCGGCGGTGTGGCAGCGCGGCGAACGGCTGCCGGTGCTGCTCGACCCGTACGGTGGCCCGGCCGCGCAGATCGTGCTCGCCGACCGGCGGCACTTCTACGTCTCGCAGTGGTTCGCCGACCAGGGCTTCGCGGTGATCGTGGCCGACGGCCGGGGCACACCCGGGCGGGGTCCGCGCTGGGAGCGGGAGGCGCGCGGCGAACGCATCGGCAAGGTGCTCGACGACCAGATCGAGGCGCTCGAGACCGTGGCCGCGCTCTATCCCGAACTCGATCTGGGGCGGGTCGGCGTGCGCGGCTGGTCGGACGGGGGCTACCTGGCCGCGGCCGCGGTGCTGCGCCGGCCCGACGTCTTCCACGCCGCGGTGGCCGGCGCGCCGGTGACCGACGAGCGGCTCTACGACACCCACTGGCAGGAGCGGTTCCTCGGCGATCCCCGGGTCGACCCCACGCCGTACGAGAAGGAGTCGTTGATCGCCGACGCCCCGCGCCTGGAACGCCCGCTGATGCTGATCCACGGCCTGTCCGACGACAACGTCTATCCGGCGCACACGATGCGGCTCTCCGCGGCCCTGCTCGCCGCCGGAAAGCCGCACAGCCTGCTGATGCTGGCCGGCGCCAGCCACATGCCGCCCGACGTCGACCTGCTCACGCCGCAACTGCGGTTCCTGCAGGATGCACTCGCCCCGCGCTGAGCTCCAGCACCCGGTCGACCCGGTCGAGGCCCTCGGGGCGGTGGGTCAGCACCAGCACCGTGGTGCCGATGGCGCCCAGCACGTCGGCCATGAGGTCCTCGGCCACCTCGGCGTCGAGGCCCTCGGTCGGCTCGTCCAGGATCAGCAGCGCGGGCTCGGCCAGCAGGGCACGCGCGATGGCGAACCGCCGGGCCTGACCGCCCGACATCGTCGTGCCACCACTGCCGAGCCACGTGTCGAGGCCCTGCGGCAACGCGTCGAGCCAGCTTCCCAGCCGTACGCGGGTGAGGGCAGCCCGGAGCTCCCCGTCCGAAGCACCCGGCCGGGCCAGCCGGAGGTTCTCGCGCACCGTCGACGCGAAGACGTGGTCGGTGTCGTCGCCGACGAGCACGACCCGGCCGCGTCCCGGCGAGACGACGCCCCCGCGCGCACTCAGGAAGCCGGCGAGCACGGCGGCCAGAGTCGACTTGCCCGAACCGGAGCGGCCCAGCACCGCCACCCGGGCGCCGGCCGGAAGCTCGAGGTCGAGGTCGCGCAGGACGGGTTCGGCGCCCCAGCCGGCCGTGACCCGCTCCAGCCGGATGTCTTTCGTACGGCTCAGGCTTGTGGCCATGACCGGTTCGGCGGCCAGACGGCCCTCGGCGGCCCTGGCGCGCTGCCGGGCCACAGCCGCGTCGGGCAGCGCGAGCACGCTCTCGCCGAGGGCGACCGTGGCCAGCAGCAGCACCGCGGCCCACTCGGGGGTCAGCCCGCCCAGCGAGAACGCGACACCCACGACGGCAAGACCCCAGCCGAGATGCGCGATCGCGGTGGACCATCCGGCGGTGTGGGCGGCCCGGGCCTCCAGCCGGGCGAGGTCGCGGCTGCGCCGGTGCGGCACGTCGGTGAGGCCGGCCCCGGTCGCCAGATCCTCCAGTCCGTCGACCGTCTCGACCATCGCGTCGCGCAGCCGGGACCGTGCCTCGCCGGTCGCCGCCTCGTCCTGCGCGGCCTGGCGGGCGGCCAGGGCGGGTGCCACGATCCCGGCGATCAGGAGGCCGGCGGCCAGCGGAAGCGCGGCTTGCAGGCTCAGGAGAACCGAGGCGGCGCCGGCCACGGCGAAGGTCACGGCGGCTACGAGTACGGGCATCCGGCCCCGTAGGAGGCCGTCCACCCGCGCGTCGACGTCGTCGGCCACCCTGCTGAGCAGGTCGCCGCGGCGGCGCAGCCTCGGGCCGGGCACCCGCGGGACCAGATCGGCGAAGACCCGGGCCCGCCAGGCGCCGAGCCGGGCGAACGCGACGTCGTGCGCGACCAAGCGCTCCAGATACCGCAGCAGGGGACGGGCGACGGCGCTGCCCCGCACCAGCACCACCGCGGTCGAGAGGGTCAGCACGGGTGGCAGGAACGAGGCCCGCACCAGAAGCCAGGCGGCCGCGCCGGTCAACACGATTCCGGCCAACGACGAGCCGCTGCCGAGCGCGACCGCGACGCCGGTTCGCCGCCACCATCGGGCCGCTGGTTTCCCGTTGGCCGCCGGTGGAGGCGTCGCGTCTTGGCCGCCGTGCTGGCGCAGGGTCGTTGCGGCGCTGGTGGGCTGGAGTGGGGCTGCGTCCGGGTTGGTGGGCTGAAGTGGGGTCGATTCCGAGCTGCCGGGAGTGTGCCGGCTTGGGCCGAGGGCTTCGGCGGGCGGGGACCAGCTCGAGTCGGACAGGGTGATGCCTGGCGTTGTGATGCCTGGCGCTGTGATGCCTGGCGTTGCGATGCCTGGCGTTGCGATGCCTGGCGCTGTGACGCCTGATGCCGTGACGCCTGGCGCTGCGGCGCGTGACGCCGCGGCGACTGGCGGGGCGCCTTGGACGGCTCGGTCTGCGATGGCGGGCGGCGAGGCTACCGGGACGATTCGGTCCGCGGCGGCGAGGAGCGCGGGGCGGTG
The DNA here is from genome assembly GCF_023717965.1 of Paractinoplanes hotanensis. NCBI lineage: Bacteria > Bacillati > Actinomycetota > Actinomycetes > Micromonosporales > Micromonosporaceae > Paractinoplanes > Paractinoplanes hotanensis. The sequence goes on from NZ_JAMQOL010000023.1 coordinate 69,482, forward strand.
GGCTACCACTAGGACCGCGCACCCGGACCGAGCAGCTTCGCGAAGGCGCTCGATGACCAGCGCTTCCGTGGTGGCATCGAGGTGGGCGGTCGGTTCGTCGAGTAGCAGGGCGAAGTGCGTCTTGTCGAGCCGGCCGTCGGAGCTGTGGACAACCGGGCCCCCTGTGGACGACGCCGTCCTGTTCGTCGGCGAAAAAGTAGGGTGGCTCCATCCCCGGGCGGGTGGGCTGGCTAGGGGTTGTAGGGCCGACGCTTCGGGTGTGCCGGGTGTGCCGGGTGTGCCGGGTGTGCCGGGTGTGCCGGGTGTGCCGGGTGTGCCGGGTGTGCCGGGTGTGCCGCGTGTGCCAGGTGTGCCAGGTGTGCCGGGTATGCCCAGCGTGCCGGCCGTCTCGGCCGTCCTGGGCGTCCCTGCTGTCCCGGGCGTCCCGGGCCTGCCGGCCTGGTGGAGCAGGGCGGCCAAGGTCAGACGGTGGCGCTGGCCCGCGGACACACCGGCGCCGCGCTCGCCCAGGGGTGTGGTCGGGGAGAGGGCGGTGTCCAGACCGACGGTCGCGAGCGCGGCGGTCACGTCGGCTTGGGGGGTGCCGGTCGGGAACAGGTCGGCTACGACTCGGGCGTGGGGCAGCGCGGGGCGCTGCGGAAGGTAGAGCGGGTTCGCTGCTCGGGCGGATCCGGCGTGGGCTTCCTGCAGGCCGGCCAGGACGCGGAGGATCGTCGTCTTCCCGGCGCCGGACGGGCCGCTGAGCGCGACGATTTCGCCGGGGCGCACGGCGAGGTGGTCCAGCGCGGCGGCGTCGCGGGTGGTTCCGGGATAGCGGGCACGGACGCCCAGCGCGACGATGCCTGGTTCGGCCTGGGAGTTGGCGGGCGCGACGATTCCGGCAGGGTGGGCTTGAGCGCTGGCGGGCGGCGCAATGACTCCCGCGTCTCCGAAGTGGGAGCGCATGGCAGAAGCGGCTCCGGGCTTCGAGGCGCCGTTGATCGGCGTTGTGATGCCGCCGGCGGTGGGGGAGCCGTCCGTGGTGGCACGGGAGCCGGGCGGGTCGGCGCTTGCCGCGCCGGTGACGGTGTCGGTGGGTAGCGGGGTGACGGTGCCGACACGGGGTGCCGGGGTGGACAGGATCTCGTCCACGTCGGAGATCACCGCGGTGGCGTCGGTGGAGGCGTGGTAGCGGGCGGCCATCTCGCGCAGCGGGCGGTAGGCCTCGGGCGCCAGCAGGATCACCAGGAGGGCGGGGCCCAGGGCCAGGTTGCCGGCGGCCACGCGCAGGCCGGCCTCGACCGCGATCAGGCCCACGGAGAGGGTGGCCACCAGGTCGAGGGCGGTGGACGAGAGGAAGGCGACGCGCAGCACCCGCAGGGTGGCTGAGCGGTGCTGGTCGGTCAGGTTCTCGATGACCTCGGCCTGGCGGGTGGCGCGGCCGAAGACGCGCAGGGTGGGCAGTCCGCGGACCACGTCGAGGAAGTGGCCGGCCAGGCGGGCGTCGGCCTGCCAGCGTTGCCGGGCGCGCGCCTGGGTGGCCCAGCCGATCAGGGCGCCCAGGAGGGGGATCAGCGGCAGGGTGACCAGCGCGACTACGGCCGAGGCGGGGTCGACCGCGGCCATGGCCAGGATGACCAGCGGGGGCAGCGTCACGCCCAGCACCAGGGCGGGCAGGTAGCCGCTGAACCACGGTTTCAGGGCGTCCAGGCCGGTGGTGAGCACGGCGGTCAGCCGGCCCGCGCCGAACGACGCCACCCAGGCCGGTCCGCGCCGGGGCAACGCGGTCAGCATCGAGCGGCGCAGTTCGTCGGTGACGCGGGCGGCCGTGCGGCGGGCCACCACCTGCTCGCCCCACGAGAGCAGGGCCCGGGTCGCGTACGCACCGGCCAGCAGTACGGCCGCCCAGCCGGGGCCCCGGGTCACGAGCAGGGCGAGGGCCACCGCCACGAGCAGCGTGGCGACGGCCTGGCCCGCGCCGAGCAGCGCCAGGCCGGCGATGCCACCCCGGCTGGTGCGGGCGTGCCGCACCAGCCGGGGGTCCAGCGGCCCGCGAGGCGGCGCGGATCGCTGGGACGCCACGGCTTCCGGACCCGGAGAGGAGGGAAGCGCGGAAACCGCGGCAGCTGAGGGGGAAAGTGCGGCCGGCGCCGCGGGGGGAGCGACAGGCGCGCCGGAAGAGGCGGAGGCAGCGGCAGGCGCGTCGGAGGAAGGGGAGGCAGCGACATGCGCGTCGGGAGGAGCCGAGGCTGTAGTGGGTGCGGGGGAGATGGGTGTCATGAGGGAACCCGTTCGCTGGCTACGCGGCGGCGGAAGACCCAGTAGGAGTAGGCCTGGTAGGCGACGACTCCGGGGAGGATGAGGACGCCGGCCCAGGTGATCAGCTCCAGGGCCTGGGGGGTGGCGGCCGCGGCGTCGCGGGTCAGGGCGTACGCCGGGTCGATCGTGCTGGGCAGGACGACCGCGCCGTGGGTGGTGAAGACCGCCACCACGGCGCCGGCCACTGCGGCGGCCGTCGCGCCGAAGGCCAGGGCCTCGCGACCGGTGCGGGCGAGCAGGCCGGCGGCGAAGGCGAGCACGGCCGCCAGCAGGGTGATGACCGAACCCGTGCCGATGCCGGCCAGCAACAGCGCGACCGCGCCGCCCGTGCCCAGCCACCGCGACAGGCTCGCCGCGCGGCGGCGGAGCGGGCCGCTCGTCCGCAGCGCCAGGAACGTCGCCCCCAGCAGGAGTGCGGCGTAGAGGGCGGCCAGGGCGCCGAGGCCGGCCGCCGGAGTGAGCACCGGTCCGAACGTACGGTCGAAACCGCCGCCCACCACGTCGCCGTCGGCGTTGATGGCGAGGCCGTGGGCGAACGCCGCCAGCAGGGCGCCCCACACCAGCACGATGCCCAGCGAACTCGCCGCCAGCGCCACGTCGGCCCGGCGGCGGTAGCGGGCGCCGTCGCCCTTGCCGCGGAACTCGAGCGCCACGCCGCGGACCGCCAGCAACAGCAGCAGGACGACCATCGGCAGGTACAGGCCCGCCAGCAGCGCGGAGTACCAGGCCGGGAAGGCCGCGAACGTCACGCCGATCGCCGCTACCAGCCACACCTCGTTGCCGTCCCAGAACGGGCCGATGGTGCGCACGGCCGCGCCGCGCTCGTGGTCGTCGCGGCCGAGCACGGGACCGAGCAGGCCCACGCCGAAGTCGAAGCCTTCGAGCACGAAGTACAGCGCCCAGGCCAGCACGACGACCGAGAACCAGAAGGTGATCACGTCAGGGCTCCTCAGTAGACGGGTGCGGGCTCGGGCTTGTCGGCGGCGGCAGCGGCCGGCGCCAGGGGCTGCCGCGCGAGGTGGCGGACCAGCCGCAGCCAGACCACGGCGATCACCCCGTAGACGACGGTGAACCCGGCCAGCGACGTGATCACCTCGGAGCTGGTCAGCCCGGGGGAGATGCCGTCGGCGACCTTGGAGATGCCGAACGCGATCCACGGCTGCCGCGCGGTCTCGGTGAAGATCCAGCCGAAGGTGTTGGCCGCGGCGGGCAGCAGCGGAATGAGCGGCAACCAGCGGGTCAGCCGGCGGGGAGCGTTACGGCCTTTGCGCGTACGCCAGAGGTAGTAGGCCGCTACGGCGGCGGCCAGCATGCCGATGCCGATCATCAGGCGGAATGTCCAGAACGCGACCGGGATCATGGGCACGTACGAGCCGGGCCCGAACTCCGCCGCGTACTGGGCCTGCAGGTCGTCGATGCCCTGCACGGTGGCGCCGGGGTTGCCCTTGGCCAGGATGGAGAGCAGCCAGGGGATCTCGAGCGAGAACTCGGGCAGCGGTTTGCCGGTGGCGAACACCGAGAACGGCGCGCCGGCGGTGGTGGCGTAGAGCGCCTCGGCCGCGGCCATCTTCATCGGCTGCACCTCGGTGATGACCTTGCCCAGGTGGTCGCCGGTGAGCGCCGTCAACGCCCCGCCGGTCAGGGTCAGCCAGGCGCCGAGACGAGCCAGGGTCCGGTACGCCGGGTCGGCCGCGAGCCGCCACACGCCGAGCGCCAGCAACAGCGCGCCGCCCACCATGATCGCCCCCGAGATGGTGTGCGGGAAGGCGGCCAGGTTGACCTTGTTGAGCATCAGCTCGGTGAACGACGTGAGCCGGGCCCGTCCGGTGACGGGGTCCAGGGCGTACGCGACGGGGTTCTGCATGAAGGAGTTGGCGGCCAGGATGATGAACGCCGACAGCAGCGTGCCGACCGCCACGATGACGATGCAGGCGGTGTGGATCGCGCGCGGCAGCCTGTCCCAGCCGAAGTACCAGAGCGCGAGGAACGTCGCCTCGAGGAAGAACGCGAGCATCCCCTCGATGGCCAGGGTCGGCCCGAAGACGTCGCCGTAGAAGCGGGCGAACGCGCTCCACCCCAGACCGAACTGGAATTCCTGGACCAGGCCGGTGACCACGCCGACGGCGAACGTGACGATCAGGATCTTGCCGACGAACTTGGTCAGGTGCAGGTACTGCTCCTTCTTCGTCCGCAGCCAGGCGATCTGCAGGCCGGCGGCGCTCGCGGCCAGGCTGATCGACAGCGGCACGAAGAAGTAGTGGTAGATCGTCACGACCGCGAACTGCAGGCGTGTCCAGTCCAGCACGTCCATGTGGGTGCCTCTCTACGACGTCTCGTAGTAGATACTACGTCGCGTAGTACGACGCCCTGCAGTAGGGCCGGTATGCTCGGTCACATGGCTCTCGGAGATTTGGAACGCGAGGTCATGACGCAGTTGTGGGACGCCGGTGAGCCGCTCACCGTGCGACAGGTGCACGAGCGCCTGAGCCGTCAGCGCGATCTGGCCTACACGACGGTGATGACCGTGCTCGACCGGCTGGCGAAGAAGGGCGTGGTCACCCAGCAGAAGGCGGACCGCGCCTATCGGTACGTTCCGGCGCAGACCCGGGAAGAGATGACCGCGTCCGTGATGCTCGACGCGCTGACCTCCAGCGCCGATCAGGACGCTGCGCTGGCGTACTTCGTCGGACAGCTCCCGCCCGACGCGCTGGCCGCAGCAATCGAAGCAGCGCAAAAGGCACGATGATTCCTTTTTTGGGTGGCGGGCGGGGCGGTCGGACGGGGTGACCGCGCTTTTGCTCGGCGCGCTCGGCCTGACCCTGTCGCTGGTCGTGCCGGGTCTGCTCGCGAACGCGCGCTGGCCCGACAGGGCGCCGGTGGCCGCCGTCGTGCTCTGGCAGTCGATCACCCTGACCGCCGTCCTGGCCGCCCTCGGCGTCGTGCTGGCCGCCCCGGAAGAGGTCACCCGCGCCGCCGGCTCCGGCCGCCCGGTGGCTGAGGTGGCCGTGATCGGCGCGCTTGTGGTGGCCGCCGTGATTATCGTGCGGCTGCTGCTCTCGCTGATCGGGGTGAGCCGCCGCTCGCGGGCCCGCCGTGCCCGGCATCGCCTGCTGGTCGACCTGCTCGACCGGGCCGAGCAGCACCGCGAACTGGGCCCGGACCACCTGCGCGTGCTCGACGGGCCGCTGCCGCTGGCGTACTGCGTGCCCGGCCGCGAGCCGCGGGTGGTGCTCAGCCACGGCGCGCTCCAGGTGCTCGACCGCGAGCAGGTCGACGCCGTGCTCGCCCACGAGCAGACCCACCTGCGGCACCGGCACGAGGTCGTCATGGAGTCGTTCACCGCGTTCTACCGCGCGGTGCCCCGGCCGTTGCGCAGCCGGCTGCCGCTCGACGCCGTCCACCTCCTGCTCGAGATGATCGCCGACGACGTCGCCCGCCGCCGCGTCGGCGCCGGTCCGCTGCGGGCCGCGCTCGAGCGGTTGTCCGACGCCATCCCCCTGACGGAGGACGTGAAGCCCGGCCCCAGGGGTGACGCGCGCCGTCGCCGGCTGGCCCGGCTGTCGGCGTCGCACAAACCGTCCGTCGCCCTGAACACGCTCGTGGTGGCGTCCGCGGTGGGTCTGCTGGTGTTACCCACCGTGATTCTGGTGGTGCCCTGGCTCGACCGGGCCCTCGAAGCGTGGCCCTTGTAGTCACGCTGCGTAGAGCACCGGGGTGTGGCTTCAGTCTTCGCATGATCGGGAGTACGGTGTTCCCCGGTCCGCCGACCCCCCATCGTCGAACCGGCGGCCGAGGGAAGAAAGGACACCCAACCTCCGTGCGTCGTGCCGCAGTAGTGCGCAGCCTGGTCTGCGCCCTCGCCGCGGCCGGAGTCATCTTCTCCGGCCCCGCCGTGGCGCAGGCAACCCCCTCGCCGGGAACGGTCGAGGCGCAGATCGACAAGCAGTGGAACCAGCTCGAGCCGGTCATCGAGCAGTACAACGACGTGCACAGCAAGCTGATCAAGAACCGTGCTCAGCAGAAGAGGCTGGCCGCCCAGATCACGCCGCTCCAGGTGAAGGTCGACCTGGCCATGCAGCAGGTGCGCGGGCTGGCGATCGACGCCTACAAGCAGGGCGCGCCCAACGCGGTCAACGCGCTGCTGGTCACCGGGTCCCCGACCGGGCTGACCGACAAGCTGCTCTACCTCGACCAGCTGGCCCGCCACCAACGGGCCCAGGTCGCGGATGTGGCGGCGCTGCGCGACAAGCTGACCGCGACCAAGGCCGACCTCGACGTGGTCACCAAGTCGGTCGCCGCGCGCGACGTCGACCTGGCCAAGCGCAAGACCGCCATCGAGTCGAAGATCACCTCGTTGCAGAAGCTGCGCATCCAGGCCTACGGCACGGCCGACGTCAACGACGGGCCGTTCCGGCTCGGTCCGTGCCCCGTCGACTACACCAACGACAAGGGTGGCCGGGCCGCGCAGAAGGCCTGCGACCTCATCGGCAAGCCCTACGTCTTCGGTTCGGCCGGTCCCAACTCGTACGACTGCTCGGGTCTGACCCAGGAGGCGTGGGCGAGTGTCGGGGTGCACCTGGACCACTACACGAAGGACCAGTGGACCCAGGGCCGGCCCGTCTCCAAGGACGAGCTCCAACCGGGTGACCTGGTGTTCTATTACCCGGGCAGCCTCCATCACGTGGCCCTCTACATCGGCGGCGGCATGGTGGTGCACGCGCCGCACACGGGCGACCATGTGCGGATGGCGACGATCGACCGGGGCCCGATCGCGGGTTATCGACGACCGGGCTGAGTTCTGTGTTTCGCGACAGGTCGCCGGGCGCCTGCCCGGCGGCCTCTCGTCGTCAAAGGCGGCGCGGGCATAATTCGCTGTCATGAGCGACTCGCCCCTGATCGACAGCCTCACCGCGGCCGTCGAGGCCCGTCCCGAAGATCTGACCCTTCGCCTGCATCTGGCCGAGCTGCTGGTGGGCGCGGGCCGGGGCGCCGAGGCGATCGGGCATGCGGCCCAGGTGCTGGCGCGCGAGCCGGGCAATGTCACCGCGCAGAAGCTCATGACGTCCGCTCTCGGTAAGCCCGCCCCGGCTGAGGAGACTCTCGGCACGCCCGCCCCGGCTGAGGAGACTCTGGGCACGCCCGCCCCGGTCCAGCAGGGCGTCGACTGGGCCGCCATGGAACAGGACCTCGGCGACATCGTGCCGCCGCGTTTCTCGCATGAGCCGGAGCCCGTCCAGGGCCACGAGGACCGTACGTTCGACGTCGAGCGGTCCACGGTCACGCTGGCCGACGTGGGCGGCATGCAGGAGGTCAAGAAGCGCCTCGAGGTGTCGTTCCTCGGCCCGTTGAAGAACCCCAAGTTGCGGACGTTGTTCGGCAAGTCCCTGCGCGGCGGCCTGCTGCTGTACGGACCGCCCGGCTGCGGCAAGACGTTCCTCGCCCGCGCCGTGGCCGGTGAGATGGGCGCCGCCTTCATCTCGCTCTCGATCACCGACGTGCTCAACATGTGGATCGGCAGCTCCGAGCGCAACCTGCACGACCTGTTCGACTCGGCCCGCGGGCACGCGCCGTGCGTGCTGTTCCTCGACGAGATCGACGCGCTCGGGCACAAGCGCAGCCAGCTCAACTCGTCGTCGATGCGCACGGTCGTCAACCAGCTGCTGACCGAGCTCGACGGCGTCGACGGCAACAACGACGGCGTCTTCGTGCTGGCCGCGACGAACGCCCCCTGGGACATCGACTCGGCCCTGCGCCGTCCGGGGCGCCTCGACCGTACGCTGCTGGTGCTCCCGCCCGACAAGCCCGCCCGCGCCGCCATCCTGCAGTACCACCTGCGCGACCGCCCGGTGGCCGGCGTCGACCTGAGCCGGGTGGCCGACGCCACCGAGAACTACTCGGGCGCCGACCTGGCCCACGTGTGCGAGACCGCGGCCGAGTTCGCCATGCGCGACTCCATCACCAGCGGCGAGATACGCATGATCAACCAGCAGGACATGCTGACCGCGGTCCGCGAGATCCGCCCGTCCACCGACGGCTGGTTCGTCACCGCCCGCAACGTGGCGATGTTCGCCAACGAGTCCGGGGAGTACGACGACCTGGCCGCCTACCTCAAGAAGCGCCGGCGGTGAGCTCGCCGCCAGACGTGTACTGGCGGGCTCAGAAACTGGCCGAGGTCGGGCACTACGCCGAGGCCGAGCGGATCACCCGCGCCGGTCTCGCCGCAGCGCCGGCTGACGCATGGCTGCTCACGCTTCTCGCGTCGGTGCTGCGGCTGCGGCGCGACTACGCGGGCGCTCTGTCCGTGGCCGACGCGGCCATCGCGGCGGACCCGACGCTGGCCGACGCGCACCGGGAACGCGCGGAGAACCTGATCCTGATGGTCCGGATCCGGGACGCGGTTCAGGCGGCCACCGAGGCTGTGCGCCTGTCACCGTCGTCGGCATCCGGACATTTCGTACTGGCCCGGGCCTTGGCTGCGGGGCGGCAGTTCGATGCGGCCCGGGTTGCGGCTGCGCACGGGCGCTCACTCGATCCGCGGTCGGTCGAGGGGCTGCTCACGGTAGCCGACGTGGAGCGGGACGCGGGCAACCGTGAGGTGGCCCTGGCGGCGGCGCGGGCGGCCCTGGCGATCGAGCCCGACAACGCGTACGGGCGCTGGCTGACCGCGATGCTGGACGCCGAGCGGCTGAAGGTCCGGCGCTCGATGCGGGCGCTGCGCGAGGTGGCCCGCGACCATCCCGGGCGGGCCGACATCGTGTCGATGACCTGGCCGATCCGCGGCGTGCTGAGCGGCCTGCGGCGCGGCCTGGCGGCGAGCGCGGCCCTGGTCTGCGTGCTGCTGGTGATCGGCTCCTGGTGGTGGGAGCCGGCCGGAACGTTCGCGCGGCTGGTGGCGGCGGTGCTCGCGGCGGTGATGGCCGGCTTCGCGGCCCGGGTGCTGATCCCGGCGGGGCGGCTGCCGTGGCGTTGCCTGCGTCTGTTGCCGCGGCTGATGCGCCGGGCCGACATCGCGGGTCTCGCGCTCACCGGCACGGCCGTCCTGCTGCTCGCCCTGTACGCGGGGGTCGCCTGGTGGCCGCTGCCTGTGCTCGCGCTCGCCGCGACGCCGGTGTTGTGGCTGCTCAGCATGGTCGAGTTGCTCGGCGCGGGCCTCGACGACCCGGGCAGCCGCCAGGCGTTGCGCGACTGGGCCGACGAGCTGCGTGATTGGTGGCGCACGACCAAGACGGACCTGCGCGACACCTGGAAAGACGGGGACGCCACCCGCGGCAACGGATGACGCCCCCTTGTCGATCACTTGCCGGTGGCGGGCTTCTCCGGCGTGGCCGCGGCCTCGGGGCGGCGGCCCGACCGGGCGTAGGCCAGCATGGCGACGATCAGGGCCAGCACGCCGGCGACCAGCCCGGCGATGCCGAACGCGCTCGAGCCGTCCGAGCCCTTGACGTCCGCGGTCTCGGCGTCGGCCACGGCGGTCGCAGTGGGCGCGGCGGCGGCCGTGTCGCTGCCCTCGGCGGCCGCGGCGCCGATCTTGAGCACCGGCGCGGGCGATTCGGGCTCGGTGCCGTCGGTGGTCGGCTCGTCGATCCAGCGGACGATCGTGCCGTCGGAGTAGGTCTGCAGCGCCTTGAAGACCATCTCGCCCGACTCGGGCAGCGGGCCCAGCGAGACGTCGAACTCCTGGAACTGGCCCGGCTTGACCTCGGAGCCGGCCTTGGCGGTCCAGGTGATCTTCGAGACCGCCTCGGTGACCTGCGCGCCGTGCGCCTCGAGCGGCTTGGCCGGCTTCGAGACGGTGGTGGCCACGTCCCACCCGGTGATCGGCTTGACCGACACCGAGGCGACCGGCTTGTCGGCGGGCAGGTTGACCTCGACCTTGGTGGTCGAGTCGGTGTCGGACTCGTTGGGCACCCGGAAGGTGACCTTGGCGTATCCGCCCGCGGCCGCGGTGTCGGGGTTCACCGTGACGTGGGCGGCGGCCGGCGCGGCCAGGGCGAGGGTGAGGCCGGCGACGGCCGCGCCCACCAGTGCCGAGCGCTTGATGAGGGACATCCTTGTCGAACCTTCCGCAGGGGGATTCAGGGCATTCGACGTTGGTCGCTCCCCGCCGCGGATTGGTTCCCGGCGATTCTCACCGAAGTGCGGGCAGCCGTACGTCGACCCGCAGCCCCGGGTCGGCGCCGGCCAGCCCGACCGTACCGCCGTGCCGTCGTACCAGCTCACGGACGATCGCCAGGCCCAGCCCGGAGCCGCCCGCGTCCCTGGCCCGCGCGTCGTCGAGCCGGGTGAAACGGTCGAAGACGCGCTCGCGGTCGGCCGCCGGGATGCCCGGCCCGTCGTCGGTGACCGAGATCAGCCGGTACGTTCCGTGTGCCGTCACGGTCACCCGGACCTGCGACTTGGCATGCCGCACGGCGTTGTCGAGCAGGTTGGCGACCACGCGGCCCAGCGCGTCCGGCTCGCCGGTGACCTCCATGGGCGCCGACGGCCGCACGTACGTCACCGACGGGTAGCGGTCGGCCACGTCGCCGACCAGCGAGCCCAGGTCGACCGAGCGGAACGGCGCCGAGATGGCCCGGCCGCCGCCGTCGTCCGCGCGGGCCAGCAGCAGCAGGTCGTCGACGAGCCGGCTGAGCCGGTCGACGTCGGTCAGCAGGTCGTGCGACAACGCCTGCCAGTCGGTGTCCGGCAGTCGCTGCGAGACCTCGAGTTCCGTACGCATGTTGGTCAGCGGACTGCGAAGCTCGTGCGCAGCGTCGGCGACGAACGCGCGCTGCCGCACCCGGGCCGACTCGAGTCGGTGCAGCATGCCGTTCAGGGTGACCGCGAGCCGGTGGATCTCGTCACGGGACTCGGGCACGGGCAGCCGTCCCTCCCGCGTACCCCCGGTGATCTCTTCGGCCCCCGCCCGCAGCGCGTCGACCGGATGCAGCACGGCGCCCAGCACCCGCCACAGCACCACCGCCAGCAGCGCGATCAGCAGCGGGAACGTCACCACGAGGGCCAGCCGCAGGATGTGCACGCCCTGGTTCAGGTCGTTGGTCGACCGCGCGACCAGCACGCGCACCGGGTCGGTGGGCGGCCCCGCGGTAACCATCACCACCCGCGCGCCGCCGCCGACCAGCCCGATCCGGCTGCCCGGGATGTCACGTACCTGGCCGTCGGCGAGATCGCGCAACTCGTCCGGATAGAGCATCGGCGTCAGCCGGTCGGCGCCCGGCGAGAGGGCCAGCACCCGCCCCTGAGCGTCGATGACCTGCACCTGCATGGCCGGGTTGACCTCGATGCGCTCGCTCAGCGACTTCTGGTCGACCAGCTTGGCCACGCCGCGCGCGGTCTCCAGCGCCTCGGTGTTGACCGCGCGCAGCAGCGCGAAGTTGAGCACCCCGACCAGCACGACCCCGCCCAGGGCGAGCCCCGCGGTCAGCCCGAGCACCGAGACCAGGACGAGCCGGGCCCGCAGGCTGATCTCGCTCGGGCGCTTCACGGCATCGCTGCCAGCCGGTAGCCGGCGCCGCGCACGGTCTCCAGGCGTTCCCGGCCGATCTTGCGGCGGACGTAGCCCACGTACACCTCGACGGCGTTGGGCGCGGTCTCGTCGGCCGCGTCCCACACGTGGTCGAGCAGCTCGATCTTGCTCACGACCTGGCCCGGGCGGCGCAGCAGATATTCGAGCAACGCGAACTCGCGCGCCGTGAGCTGGACCTCCGCGCCGGCCACGGTCACGCGGCGCTCGGCCGGGTCGAGCTCGATGTCGCCGTGGCTCAGCACCGTGGGCCGCTCGTGCACCCCGCGGCGGAGCAGCGCCCGCAGCCGGGCCAGCAGAACGACGTACGAGAAGGGTTTGGTCAGGTAGTCGTCGGCCCCGCAGTCGAGGCCGTCGGCCTGGTCGTACTCCCCGTCCTTGGCCGACAGCATCAGCACGGGCACCCAGTTCTGCTCGGCCCGCAGCTGCCGCACTATCCGATAGCCGCTCAGCCGGGGCAGCATCACGTCGAGAATCATGGCGTCGTAGCCGCCGTGCCGGGCCATCTCGAGCCCGTCCTGCCCGTCGCCCGACACGTCGACCGCGAAACCCTCGGCCTGCAACCCACGCTGAAGCGCCGCCGCCAGGCGCGCCTCGTCCTCAACCACCAGCAACCGCACCCCATTACCTTGGCATGCGAGGGGCAACCCCTAGGGGCGGCTCTCAGCCCGGTCACAGCGGCGATGACGCACTCTTGTGGCAGATCAACGGGAGGTGGACATCGTGTCCGTGTTCAGGTCAAGGCCGGCACTGCGCTGGCTCGTGCCGTCGGCTGCGGCAGTGGTCGTCATCGGCGGCGGCGCCGCGGCGGGGACGATCGTGGCGAGCGCCGACCCCGCGCTGCCCGAGCGCAGCGCGGCACAACTGCTCGTCGACCTGCAGAATGCGAAGGTCGACGGACTGTCCGGCACCATCGTGCAGAGTGCCGATCTCGGTCTGCCCAAGATCCAGGGGATCACCGACGGGGCGTCGGCCGACGCCGGTCTCGTGAGCCTCATCGCGGGCAGCAACACCGCGCGGGTCTGGTACGCCGGTGAGGACAAGGCGCGCCTCGCCCTGGTCGGCACCGGGGGCCAGACCGACGTCATCCGCAACGGGTCCGACGTGTGGCTCTGGCAGAGCGACGGCAACAAGGCCACGCACCTGAAGGTGCCGGCCGAGGCGGGTAAGAAGCCGCAGGCGCTGCCGACCGGCGTGCCGACGACGCCGCAGGACGCGGCGGACGCGGCGCTGGCGGCGATTGACGACAGCACCAAGGTCACCACGACCGGCGCGGCCAAGGTCGCCGACCGGGACGCGTACGAGCTGGTGCTGAGCCCCAAGGCGACCGAGTCGCTGATCGGGCAGGTGCGGCTGGCGATCGACGCCGAGAAGCACATCCCGCTGCGGGTCGACGTCTACGCCAAGAACGCGACCAGCCCGGCCGTCCGGGTGGCGTTCACGCAGATCAGCTTCGAGACGCCGGACGCGCAGCAGTTCGCCTTCAACCCGCCGCCCGGCGCGAAGGTGACCGAGTCGAACGTCGGCCAGCTCGAGAAGGACGCCGAGAAGGCCGCCAAGGAGCACGGCAAGGCGATGCCGCCGGCGACCGCCTCGTCCTCCGACGGGCCGAAGGTGATCGGGGAGGGCTGGGCGTCGATCCTGACCGCCAAGCTGCCGGCCGATTCGTCGTCCTCGTCCTCCGCGGAGGCTGAGGGGCTGCTCGGCATGCTGCCGGAGGCCAGCGGCGCGTGGGGCAAGGGCCGGATCTTCAGCGGATCGCTCTTCAGCGTGCTGCTGACGGACGACGGCCGGGTCTTCGCCGGTGCGGTCGCGCCGGAGTCGCTCTACGCGGCGGCGGCCAAGAAGTAACCGTCATCAACCCCAAATAGTTCTAGAACTCTCGTCGGCGTTATGCAACACTGCCTTCGAGAGTTCTAGAACTTTTGGAGGCGATGGCATGTCCACCCTGATCGATGAGCCGGCCGCCGGTCGCTTCGGCGACTTCGGCGGCCGGTTCGTTCCCGAGTCGCTGGTGCCCGCCTGCGGGGCGCTGGCCGCGGCCTTCCGGGCGGCCTGGGCCGACCCGCTGTTCCGGTCCGAGCTCGACGATCTGCTCGCCGTCTACGCCGGCCGCCCGACACCGCTGAGCCCGGCCCGTCGCCTCTCCGCCGAGGTCGGCATCGAGCTGATGCTCAAGCGCGAAGATCTGGCCCACACGGGCAGCCACAAAATCAACAACGTCCTCGGCCAGGGCCTGCTGGCGCGCCGCATGGGCAAGCGCCGCATCATCGCCGAGACGGGCGCGGGCCAGCACGGGGTCGCCGCGGCCACCGCCGCCGCGCTGCTCGGTCTCGAGGCCACCGTCTACATGGGTGAGCGCGACATCGAACGGCAGCAGCTCAACGTCCTGCGCATGACCACACTGGGCGCGCGCGTCGTCCCGGTCACCACCGGCAGCCGTACGTTGAAGGACGCGACGAACGAGGCCATGCGCGCCTGGGTGGCCGACGTCGACGAGGCCCACTTCCTGCTCGGCTCCGTCGGCGGCCCCCATCCCTATCCGTGGATGGTTCGCGAGCTGCAGCGCGTCATCGGCGACGAGGCCCGCCGCCAGGTCACCCGGGTGCCCGACGTGGTGGTGGCCTGCGTCGGCGGCGGCTCCAACGCGGCCGGCACGTTCGCGGGCTTCGCCGACACCTCCGCTCGCCTGATCGGCGTCGAGGCCGCCGGCGGCGCGGCCATGTCGTCCGGCGCGCCCGGCGTCGTCCACGGCGCCCGCTCGATGGTCCTGCAGGATGCCGAGGGTCAGGTCGCCGAGGCCGCCTCGATAGCCGCCGGCCTCGATTATCCCGGCATCGGCCCCGAGCACGCCCACCTCGGCGCCATCGGCCGAGCCGAATACCACTCGGTGAAGGACGACGAGGTGGTGGCGGCGGTCCGGCGCCTGGCCCGGACCGAGGGCATCATCTGCGCCCTCGAATCGGCCCACGCGGTGGCCTGGGTGCTGCGCGAGGCCGGCACGCCACTGCTTCCCACCGGTTCCCGCGTGGTGCTCACGCTTTCCGGCCGCGGCGACAAAGACATGGCCACCCTGGGAGCAGTCGCATGACCGCCACCACAGGTCGCAGCCTGCTGGGCCCGGCTCATCCGGCCAACCACCGGCCCTTCGCCGAACCCCCGCCCCCCGCGCTGCGGGAAGCGTCCGGCACTCGTGGCGGGCGCGCGGTGGGCGGATTTCACGCGCGCGCGGCGTCGCCCGATTTCGACGGAGGGCCCGCGGTGGGCGACCTCTACGGCCGGCAGCAGAGCGAAACGGATCGAGGGGACGATCGCCCGGCGGCAGAATCGCCGGAGCCAAGGAGCCTTCACAGCCGGCGGGCCGCCGGTGCGCCCGACGGAGGCGCCTCCGTTCGGCCGGAGACGCCCGATCCGCTGGAGGCCTGGGCGAGGCCCGGCGCTGGTCGGCAACCGCGCAAGTTGCTGGTGCCGTATCTGACCGCCGGCGTGACTGAGAACTGGCTCGAGTATCTCTTCGCCCTGCAGGACGCCGGGGCGGACGCGATCGAGATCGGCCTGCCGTTTTCCGATCCGATGCTCGACGGGGCCACCGTCCAGCAGAGCTCCGACCGTGCCCTCGCCCGGGGCGTCACCGTCGCGGGAATCCTGCGCGAGCTGCACGACGTGCGGCACCGGGTGCGCGTCCCGCTGATCGCCTTCACCTACTCCAACCTGGTCTTCCGCCCGGGGCCGGCCGTCTTCTGCCGGCAGCTCGCCGAGGCGGGGCTCCGCGGCCTGATCGTGCCCGACCTGCCGCTCGACGAGGCCGGCGAGGTCGAGGCGGCCGCGGCCGCCGCCGGGATCGAGCTGACTCTGCTCGTCGCCCCGGTCACGACCGACGACCGGCTCGCCGAGATCGCCGCCCGCAGCCGGGGCTACCTCTACGCGATCAGCCACATGGGCACCACCGGCGAGCGTGACTCCCTCGCCTCGTCCGCCGCCACCGTGGTCGCCCGCATCAAGCGGGTCGCGAGGGTGCCGGTGCTGGTGGGGTTCGGGATCTCGGGAGTGGAGCAGGTCGCCGCGGCGGGCCGGGTGGGGGATGGTGTTGTCGTGGGGTCGGCCCTGATGCGTAGGGTGCTGGACGGGGCCACGCCGCAGCAGCTGGGGGCTGAGGTGGCAGCGTTGCGTAGCGCCCTTGACGCATCAGACGAGGAGGCTTCCGCTGACCGCACCGCGTACGCCGAAGTATCGGGTGATCGCCGATGACCTGAGCACGAAGATCCGGGGCGGGGAATTGTCCCCGGGGTCGGCGCTGCCCCCGCAGAAGGAGCTGAGCGCGCGCTACGGCGTCACGCTGGCGACGCTGCGGCAGGCCCTCCAGCAGCTCGAGGACGATGGCCTTCTCTCCCAGCAACCCGGTCGTGGCACCTTCGTGGCGGAGCCGCGCGCTGCCTACCGGCTCGACTCGCTGCGGGGTTTCGCCGAAGACCTGCACGCCCAGGGGCGCCTGGTCGCCACGCAGATCCTCGAGCAGACCGTGGCCCAGCCGCCCGCGTGGGCGGCGGCGCATTTCGGCGACACGTTCCACGCCGTGCGGCTGGAGCGTCTGCGGCTGCTCGCCGGTCACCCCGCCGTGCACCAGGTCTCGTGGGTCTACGGACTGGAGCTGGCCAAGGCCGACCTCAGCGGGGTGTCGCTCTACGCCGCCCTGGCCGAGCACGGCATCGCCGTCCACCGGGCGAGCGAGGCCGTGCGGCCCGGCCTGCTCGACCAGGCCACCGCCGCACTGCTGCGCCAGCCCGTGGGCACGCCCGCGTTCCTCTCCGAGCGGGTCACCTACGGCCTCGACGACCAGGCGCTGGTGGTCGACCGGGCCACCATCCTCGGCACCATGATGGAGATCCGCACCGAGCGCGAAGTGAGCGGCCTCTCGATGCAGTGGGTCCAGCTGGCGTAACGAAACCGGGCCGCGACCGCCGGGTCAGCCGGCCTTGCCTCAGCGCGCGTCGGTTCAGCCGTCCGTGCGTCACTGGCATTGCTTGAGTTGGCCGCGCGTCAGCCGGCATCGGTCAGCTGCCATTGCTTGAACTGGCCGTGCGCCAGCTCGCATCGGTCAGCTGGCATTGCTTGAGCTGGCCGTGCGCCAGCTCGCATCGGTCAGCTCGCCTTGCGTCAGCGGCCTCGCGTCAGCTGGCGTAGCGCTTTTCGGCTCGGGCCCGGGCCTTGGCCGCTTCGACCTCGCGGTTCTTCGGCGGGGCGGCGGTGGTCAGCTCGTCGAGCAGGGCGGCGGTGGCGGCGGCGATCGTGGCCACGGCCTGGTCGAAGGCGGCCTGGTTGGCCTGGGACGGGCGGGTGCTGCCGGCGACCTTGCGGACGTATTGCAGGGCGGCGGCGTGGATCTCGTCGCGCGTGGCGGGCGGCTCGAAGTTGTGCAGCTGGTGGATGTTGCGGCACACGGCGGACGACCTCCGGAAGGCTGGGGTGTGACTCTTGCCAAGTTACGCCAGGGGTACGACGAAATACGATTGGCTCATGGCGCACTGGTACGAGTCGTCGATCGACCGGCAGCTGCGGGAGGCGGCTGAGCGCGGGGAGTTCGACGATCTGCCCGGGAAGGGCGAGCCGCTCCGTGGGCACGGCGCAGAGTATGAGGACGACTGGTGGGTGAAGGACTGGCTGGAGCGTGAGGGCGCCACCGCCGCCGTCATTCCGGCCACCCTCGCCCTGCGGCGTGAGACCGAAGACCTCGACGACACGGTCGACCGCCTGCGCTCCGAGCGTGAGGTGCGGGACCACGTCGCCGACCTCAACGGGCGGATCGGCAAGGCCAACGTCGGCCTGATGGACGGTCCGCCGGTCGTGCTCCGGCCCTTCGACGCCGACAGCGTGGTCGCCGCCTGGTGGGAACGCCGCTGACCGAACCGGCCGTTGGCGCCAGGGCGACGATCTGCGGCACGGCGACCGGAACACCGGCCGGGCGTGTGAGGGTCACCACCCGTGCAGATCGGCCAGGGGTCTCGAAATCCAGGGTGCTCTCAGAAATCGGTGTTAACGACTTGGTGGTGATGATGCGAGCGGCCCGCCTCGGCGGCCTGTTGGTGCTGGTCGGAGCCCTGCTCGGGCTGTCCGCGATCCCGGTCGGGGCCGTGCTGCGGGCCGGGGCGCAGTGGAGCCGTCGTCAGCGTGCCGAGCTTCCGGCCCCGTTGCTGAAGCCGTCGGCCGCCCAGCTCACCCGGGTCTACGCGAACGACGGCCGGACGCTGATCACCACGTTCTACGACGAGGACCGGCACGACGTCACGCTGGCCCAGATCGCTCCGGTGATGCAGAAGGCGATCGTCGCGGCCGAGGACACCCGCTTCTACGAGCACGGCGGGGTAGACCTCAAGGGCGTGGCCCGCGCGCTGGTCTCCGACGCCCGCAGCGGCCGCGCCGGGCAGGGCGCCTCGACGCTCACCATGCAGTTGGTGCGCAACGTGCTCAAGGAGGACCCGAGCCTGACCGCCGCCGAGCGCGCCCAGGCGACCGAGGACACGCCGGGCCGCAAGCTGCGCGAGATCGAGTACGCCGTGGAGCTCGAGAGCCACTTGACCAAGCAGCAGATCCTGCGGAACTACCTGAACATCGTGTACTTCGGCGACGGCGCGTACGGGATCGAGGCCGCCGCCCGGCGGATCTTCGGCGTCAGCCCGGCCCGGCTCGACCTGGCCCAGGCGGCCCTGATCGCCGGCATCGTGCAGTCGCCCGAGGCCGACAACCCGATCGGCGGCGACCGGGCCGCGGCCAAGGTGCGCCAGGGGTACGTGCTCGACGCGATGCTCAAGGCCGGCCAGATCACCCGGGCCCAGCACGACAAGGCGGCCGCCGAGAAGCTCACCTACTCGGGCGCCACCCAGCCCAACGGATGTGTCGACGCCACCGGGCGGGCCGACGGCTGGGGCTTCTTCTGCGACTACTTCCAACGCTGGTGGGACGCCCAGCCCCAGTTCGGCGCGACCAGGGCCGAACGCGAGAACGCGCTGCGCCGCGGCGGCTACACCGTCGTCACCACGCTCGACGCCGGTGTGCAGAAGGTCGCGGCCGAGCAGTCCCGCCGGGTCTACGGGCTCGACGACAGGAAGACCCTGCCGATCGCCGTCGTCCAGCCGGGCACCGGCAAGGTCCTCGCGCTCGCCGTCAACCGCCGGTTCGGCACCGCGAAATCGATCACCAACACCGTCAACCCGCTGGTCAGCGGGGGCAGCGGCATCAACGGCTATCCGTCCGGCTCGACCTTCAAGATGTTCACGATGCTGGCCGCGCTCGAAGCCGGCCTGCCCCTCGACTCCGGCTACGACTCGCCCTCGAAGCTGGTCACCGAGTGGTCGGACGACGGGCCCGGCAACTGCGGGGGCCGGTACTGCCCCGGCAACGACAACCCGGGCTGGATGGACGGCTACCGCACGATGTGGGACGCGTTCGGCCGCTCGGTCAACACGTACTTCGTGCACCTGGAGGAGCAGGTCGGCCCGGCAGCCGTGGTCGCCATGGCGCGGCGGCTGGGCATCAGCTTCAGCGCGCCGTCCGACGCGAAGCTGGCCGAGAGCCCGGACTCGTGGGGCGCTTTCACCCTCGGCGTCATCGACACGACCCCGCTCGAGCTGGCCTCCGCGTACGCGACGGTGGCAGCCGACGGCGCCTACTGCGCGCCGCTGCCGGTCGCCTCGGTAACCGCGCCGGACGGCCGGCGGACGCCGATCAGCAGCACCTGCAAGCAGGTCCTCGACCCGGAGACAGCGCGCGCCGCGGCCGATGCCGCCCGCTGCCCGGTGGGTCAGCAGAGCGCGTACGGCACATGCGACGGCGGCACGGCCGAGCAGGTCGCCGGCATGTTCGGCGGCCTGGCGGTGGCCGGCAAGACGGGCAGCACCGAGGACAACCGCACCGAGACGTTCGTCGGCTTCACCCCCACCGTGGCGGCCGCCGGCATCGCCAACGACCCGGTCAACCCGGCCGACCGGGTCGGCAGCGGGGTCGAGGCGCGCGTGGTCACGGCCGTCGGGCGAACGTTGCGCGCCGCGGTCGGCAGCGCCGGATACGACGGTTTCACCCCGCCGGACAGCACCACGGCGTACGGCGGGTGATTCGCTCAGGAAGCGGCGGTTTCCTGCCGAACTGAAGCGTGTGACCGCCGCCACTGAGCAGCGACGACCGGCCGCTCGGCACGAGCACCAGCTGCCCGACGCGCCGGCATGAGAGTTCTCGCCCAGCTCAAGTACCGCGTGGCCGGTGGCTTCACCGCGCTGCTCCTGCTGTTCCTCACCCTGCTCGTCGCCCATTTCGCCGTCACCGAGCGCCAGCGCGTCCGGTACGAGCAGGTCACCCAGCGCGTCGAGGTCGCCCGGGACACCAACCGGGCCGTGCTGCAGTACATGACCGACGCCGAGACGGGCGTCCGCGGCTTCCAGACCACCGGCGAGACCGCCTTCCTCGAGCCCTACATCAGCGGCCGGGCCGGGGCGTTCAGCGCGCTCCAGCGGCTCGACGAGGACCCGCTCGACGACGAGACGGCCCGGCTGCTGCAGCTCGAGCGCCGGGCCGCCGAGGACTGGCTGTACGGATACGCGATCCCGATCCTCAACGCCGGCGTGGCCGACGCCGACCGGGCCCGGGCGCTGCGCGGCAAGGACCTGTTCGACCGCCTCCGTACGGCCAACGCCGACGTGTTCGCCGCGGTCGAGAGCTACGAGCAGCGCGCCGGCGCCGCCGCCCGTGCCCGGTCCCAGCTGGCCGCCCTGTTCTTCGCCGGCCTGGCCACCCTGGTCGTGCTGGCCGGTTTCGGCCTAGCCCTGCTGCATCAGCGGCACCTGCTCGTGCCGCTCGAGCACATCCGGCTCACGGTGCGCCACCTGGCCGACGGCGACCTGTCGGCCCGCGTCGTCCCGTCCGGCCCGGACGAGTTGCGCGCGGTGGCCGGCACCCTCAACGACCTGGCCGCCGAGACGGAGCGCCTGCGCGGCGCCGAACAGGCCCGTGCCGCCCGCAGCGAGCTGCGCCAGGCGGTGAGCCACGAGCTGCAGGAGTCGCTGGAGCCGTCGGGCTCCGGCCTTCGGATCGCCGAGCTGATCGGCACGACGCTGAACGCCGCATCCGTGCACAGCCGGATCACCGTCCAGGCCGGGCTTCCGGTCGAGGTCGACTGGCCGGCCGGGGCCGAACCGCTCGACCAGTCGGTGGTCGACCAGGCACGGTCGTGCGCGCCCGGCGGCTCGGTGCGCCCGGCCGGCCTGCCGGGGGCGCTCGTCGTCCCGCTCAGCGGCGACGCCGGCTGCCCGCCCGGCCTGATCTGCGTGGTGCGACCGGACCTTCCGGAGTGGCCGGAGGAGGATCGGCGGCTGCTCATCGGGCTGGCCCGCGAGATCGACCACGCTGCCCATCAGGAGCGGCTGCGGCTGCGCCAGGCCCGGCTGATCAACGAGCTGCGGGTGCTCGACGAGCAGAAGAACGTCTTCGTCGCCACCGTCACGCACGAGTTGCGTACGCCGCTGACCAGCATTCTCGGCTACGGCGAGATGCTGGCCGAGGACGAGGAACACGGCCGTGGGCTGACTCCGGCCCAGGCCCGGGGCGTTGCTGCGATCCTGCGCAACGCGCACCGGCTCGAAGCCACCGTGTCCGACCTGCTGCTGCTCGACCGGTCCGTCGAGCGCGGCGGCGCCTCGGTTCCGGTCGACCTGGCCCGGCTGGTCGGCGAGGTGCACGCCGCGCTGGAGGTCTCGGCGCGGGCCAAGGGGCTGGACTGCACGCTGGCCACCGAGCCGGCCTGGGTGCGCGGCGACGCGGTCCAGCTGGAACGGGCCCTGCGCAGTCTGCTCGACAACGCCGTCAAGTTCACCGCGCCCGGCGGGCGCCTGGACTGCCGTCTCGACTGCACCGCCGAGCGCGCCATGGTGACGGTGACCGACACCGGCATCGGCATCCCCGCCGACGACGTGCCCGGGTTGTTCACGCCCTTCCACCGCGCGGCCAACGCGATGGATCAGGCCGTGCAGGGCAACGGGCTGGGGCTGGCGATCGTCCGCACCATCGTCAGCGACCACGGCGGCACGGTGACCGCGCGCTCCGAACTCGGCCGGGGCAGCACGTTCACGATGACTCTGCCGCTGATCCCGACGCTCGCAGCGCCCACCAGATCCGGTCCCGGGTGAGGGGCAGGTCGGTCAGCCGTACGCCGGTAGCGTCGCGCACCGCGTTGGCCAGCGCCGGCGCCACCGGGTTGAACGGGCTCTCGCTCATCGACTTGGCGCCCAGCGGCCCGATCGCGTCGTCGGTGTCCGCGAAGAGCACCTCGGTGTGCGGCACATCGGCGTACGTCGGCAGGTGGTACTGCCGCAGGCCGACCGTCGTGACCTGGCCGTCCGGCCCGATGTCGACGTGCTCGGCCAGCGTCGCGCCCAGCGCCTGGACCACGCCGCCCTCGATCTGACCTCGGCACTGCAGCGGGTTGATCACCGTGCCCGCGTCGGCGCTGTGCACGCTGCGCAGGATCCGCAGTTCGCCCGTGTCGGGATCCACCGCGACCCGGAACCACTGCGCGTTGAACGCCACCGACCGCGGACTGCCGGCCCAGTGCCCCTGCGCGCTCAGCGGCCGACCGGCCCGCGCCGCCAGCTCCTTGAGCACCGTCTCGGTCAGCGCGGCCCCCTTGGCGCCGGCGACCAGCAGCGCGTGCAGGCCGCGGGCGGCGTCCAGCACCGCGCGGCCCGCCACGACCACGCCGGTCGAGGCGAAGGCGCCGGTGTCGTGCCGCACCAGGTCGGTGTCGGACTGCCGCACGGTGATCCGGCCGGGGGTGGTGCCGAGCGCGTCGGCCGCGATCTGGGCGTGCACGGTCGTGCTGCCGTTGCCGAACTCGGCCGTGCCGACCGCGATCTCGAAGCCGCCGTCGGGCCGCAGCGTCGCCGTCGCGTCCGCGTAGTGCCCGCCCGGAGGCCCGGCCGCGATCATGGTGATCGCCATGCCGTCGCCCACCAGCCACCCTGCCGGCGCTTGCTCCGCCGGCGACTTCGCGGCCGTACGGATGTGCTCGAGGCACTGGTCGAGGCCGTACGAGGCGATGGTCAGGTCGTCGACGTGGTCGCCGGGCGCGGTCAGGTCGTCGCCGGGCCGGACGACGTTGCGCTCGCGCAGGTCGATCGGGTCGATCCCGAGCCGGCGGGCCAGCTCGTCGAGCGCCGACTCGACGGCGAACGACACCTGCCCGAGGCCGTAGCCGCGGAACGCGCCCGAGGGCACGGTGTTCGTGTAGACGGACCACGCGTCGGTGCGCATGTTCGCGCAGCGGTAGACGGCGATCGACTCGTGGCAGGCGTGATACATGACGGCGGGCCCATGATTGCCGTACGCCCCGGTGTCCGAGACCACGCGCAGCGCGAGCGCGGTGAGCGAGCCGTCGGCGCGCGCCCCCACCTTGACGGTGACGGTGAACGGATGCCGGGTGGTGGCCGACGTGAACTGCTCGGCCCGCGTGTACTCGTGCCGGACCGGCCGCCCGAGCCGCAGCACGGCCAGCGCCACCAGATCCTCGACCAGCATCTCCTGCTTGCCGCCGAACCCGCCGCCGACCCGGCCGGCGATCACGCGGACCTTCTCCTCCGGCAGGTCGTAGAGGACGGCGAGCGCGCGCCGGGTCAGGAACGGTGTCTGCGTGCTGGTGCGGATGACCAACCGGCCGTCGTCGTCGAGCCAGCCGACCGCGCCGTGCGTCTCGAGGCTGGCGTGCTGCACGCGGGGCGTCCGGAACGTCTCCTCGTACACCTCGTCGGCCGCGGCGAAACCGGCCTCGACGTCGCCCAGTTCGGCGTGCCGTTCGGCGACGACGTTGCCCTCGCTGAGCGGGTGCAGCTGGGGCGCGCCCTCGGCCATCGCCTCGGCCGGGGAGAGGACGGCGGGCCGCACCTCGTACTCGACGGCCAACGCCCGGCAGCCCTGTTCGGCGGCGGCCTCGCTGGTGGCGACCACCGCGGCCACCCGCTGACCGGCGAAGCGCACCACGTCGTCGAGCACCCGGGTGTCGGCCGGGTCCTCGGTCGGGTGCTCGTGCCGGGCGGTCGAGAACAGCTTGGCCGGCGCGTCGGCGTGGGTCAGCACCAGCACGACGCCGGGCACCGCCAGGGCGGCCTCGGTGCGGACGGCCAGGATGCGGGCGTGCGGGTGGGGGGAGCGCAGCACCTTGAGGTGCAGCACGCTGGGGACGTCCAGGTCGAACGTGTAGCGGGCGTGGCCGGTCACCACGTCGGGGCCGGCCGGCGCGCCCAGGTCGGCGCCGACCGCCGCGCCGGGGGCGGGCTCGGCCACGTTGACCCGGCCGGCGAGGGCGTCGGCGACCGCGCGGTAGCCCGTGCATCGGCAGAGGTTGCCCTTGAGGGCGCGCGGCAGGTCGGTGCGCTGGTCGTCGGTGAGCGCGGCCGTCGTCATGATCAGTCCGGCCGTACAGAAGCCGCACTGGAAGCCCTGCGCGTCGAGGAACGACTGCTGCACCGGGTGCAGGCCGTCGTCGCCGGCCAGGCCCTCGATCGTGGTGACGCTGCGGCCGGCCGCGCGGAAGGCCGGGTAGACACAGGAGTGCACCGGCACGCCGTCGACGTGCACGGTGCACGCGCCGCAGTCGCCGGTGTCGCACCCCTTCTTGACCCCGAAGCAGCCTTGTTCGCGCAGGTAGGTGCGCAGGCACTGGCCGGGCCGGGGCGCGCCGTCGTGCTCGGCGCCGTTGATGATCATGATGCCAGCTCCGCGCGCACCTGCTCGGCGTAGAGCCGGGTCAGGTGCCGCCGCCACGCCGGCAGCCCGTGCACGTCGTCGACGTAGGCGTCGTCCGGGATCCGCTCGGCCAGCGCCACCTGCACCAGCTCGGCCCCCGGGCGCTCGGCGAAGGTCAGCACGTACGGGCGCCTGGTCGCCGCGGTCACCGTGACGACGAGCCCGTCGTCGCCGGTCACCCGCCCGATCACCAGCACCCCCGAGCGGCCGTGGGCATGCAGAGAACCTTGCCTGTACGCGGTGCGGGAGCGTAACGCCTCGGCCGGGAGCAGCATCGAGCGCAGCAACTCGCCCTCGCCCAGCACGGTCGCGCCCTCGCCGGTCACGAAGTCGGCCACCTTCACCGTGCGGTCGCCCTCGGGCCCCTGCAGCAGCACGGTGCCGTCGAGGGCGGCCCCCAGCGCGATCATCGGCCCGGCCGGCAGCGCGGCGCACAGGTTGCCGCCGACGGTAGCCACGTTCCAGATCTTGAAGGAGGCCAGGAACGCGTGGCAGCACTTCTCGGCGATGTCGTGGCCGCTGGCCGCGAGCTCGGCGATGGTGCAGGTGGCGGCGACCTCCAGGCCGTCGTCGAGCCAGGTCAGGGCGGGCCAGCCCGCGGTCGTCAGGTCGAGCAGGCGGGTCACATGGGGGCGCGGCTCGCCGAACAGGGCCGTGCCGCCGCCCAGCCACGCGTCGCCCGGCCGCCACTGGCCCACCTGAGCTGGGCTGATCACTTCGGCCACGGTGTTCAGGTCCACGTCCGTACGTTACGCGCGTCGTGTTTCGGCTACCTGACGATCGATGTCGTTGCTGCGACGGTCGCCGCCCACAGCAGGAGGAGCGCGGCCGGCCGGCGCGGCGCGTCGATCCACGGCGGAGGCGGCAACGGGCTGATCTCGAGGGCCCGGATGCGGGTGTCGCGCAGGGCCGCCACCAGCTGATCGGCCGTGCGCTGGTGGGAGCGGGACGGCCACGGCGCCGGCACGGGCACGTTGAGCACGGCCTCGCCCGCGGTCAGCACCACGGTCCCCTCGTCGTCGTGCACGATCGCGCTGTCGGTCGCCCACGGCTGGCGGGTCCGCTCGCGGAAGCCGACCGACGCCACGCCGCCCACGTGCCAGCGCAGCCGGGGCCGAAGCTGAGAGCGCCACGCGTACTCGTAGCCGGCCGCGGCGGCCAGGGCGGCCACGACGATCAGCGTGGTGCGGGGCAGCCCGGCGAACCGGCACACCTCGGCCGCGGCCAGCGCCGCGCCCAGACCGATGGCGACGGTGGCCGTCCACGCCCGGCGCGGCGAGATGCGGTGCTCGCGGGGCTGGAAGGCGTCCGCGTCGCGGTCGGCCGGGCGCAGCGCGTCCGGGTCGACCAGTTGCTCCTCGTCGTCCTCGATCTCGCGCGGCAGGCCCTCGACCACGTCGTACGGCACCTCGATGACCGGGCCGACCGGGCCCAGCGGCACGTGCAGCCGCTCGCCGACCTCGAGCGCGCACCACGAGCCCTCGCGCGGGTCGCCGAAGAGGACCGCGGCCTCGGTGTGGACGTCGTTCTCGTCGTGCCGCGGCTCCGGTTCGGCCACGTCGAAGGCGAACTCGCGGGCCGTGCTCCCGTCCTCGGACGGGAGCAGCACGTGCACGTAGCCCTCCTGCTCGACAGCCCGCACCGCATGCACGGGCTGCGGCGCGGTGAACAGGCGGCGCAGCGCGGCCTGGGCCCGGACGGCCCGGGTCAGCAGCGCGCACCCGAGCCCGAAGGCGGCGACGGTGACGGCCAGCCAGGGCACCGCGGCGTCGTCGACACCCACCCAGACCACCCCGGCTGCCGAGGCGACGAGCAGCGCGAAGCCGCCGACCTCAGCCGGGGCGGCGACGTGGGGAAGGGCGTACGGGGGTGGCGGGCGCCGGTGCGGGACGGGCAGCGCGGCCGGGGCAGCGTCGAGGCGGGCGACCAGGACGGCGACCGCCGCATACGCCCAGACGGCGAGGACGGCGGGGAAACCGGTGGCGAGCGGGGTCCACAGCACCGCCCCGAGGATCGCGGCCCAGGCCGCTGCGCCCCGCTGGGCGTACACCATGGCCGCCGGCGCCAGAAGAACGCCCAGCCCGACCCAGCGCGCGGCCGGCGCGGGGTCGGACGGGCCGCCGAAAAGCCCGAAGACCAGCAGAAAGGTCACCAGGCCGGCGGCCGGCACCGTCGATTCCACGCGTAGCAGGGGACGCATGTCCTCATGGTCATCGACGGCGCCGGACCGCGGAGCGGGTTTGCCGGTTACGGGCCGCTGACGAGCGGGGCCATCTGCCGGGCGCCGTTCACGGTCGGCCCGGTGCTGTTGATGATGTTCGTGATCGTCCCGGTGCCGCCGAGCGAGACCGTCACCATGTCCCGGAAGCGCACGCCCGGCTTGACCGGCACCTCGAACGCCCGCGCCGCCACGACCGACGGGTTGACGTTGAAGAAGCAGTAGCTGCCCAGCCCCCACGCCTCGTGCGTGTTCACCGAGTCGGCGACCTTGTAGGCGGCCCAGCCCCGGGTGGAGCCGTTCATCCAGGCGGCCTGGTTCGGCGGGTCGTACGGCATCTCGTTCTGATAGAAGTACGTCCGCCCGCCGTTGCCGTTCCAGATCGTCTGGTACTGCTGGTAGTGCTCGACGAACAGGCCGTACATCGTCACGTCGTCGCCGTTGACGATCAGCCCGTTGCGGCCGGTGTTGACGTTCCAGCCCACCGTGCCGTTGTTGCCGTGGTCGGCCCGCCAGATCCAGGCGTGGTCGCCGATCACATTGTCGCTGTTCACCTCGACGCTGACCGTGGCCTTGCCGGCGATCGACCCGCCGACCCGCACGAACACGTCACTGAGCACGGTCGGGTTGGCCGCGTGCGAGGCCGACGATCCGGCCGGTCCCACCTGGAGCAGGACGTCGGAGTTGGTCGTGCCGGCGTCGAAGAGCACCCCGGCCAGCCGGACCCCGTCGACGTCGGCGATCCGCATCGCGTTCACGCCGCCCGTCGGGACGAAGGTGGCCAGGCCCAGACCCAGGATCACCGTGTTGGCCCGGGTGACGTTCAGCGTCTGGTTGAGGTTGTAGACACCGGGGGTGACCAGCAGGTTCTTGCCGGACGCGAGGGCCGCGTTGATCGTCGTGGCGGTGTCACCGGGCTTGACGACGTAGAACGTGCTGATCGGCAGGCTCGCCCCGGCCGGGTTGCCGTTGGCCCAGGTGGTGCCGCTCGCGTTGCTGCGCAGGGCGGGCACGAAGACCTGGTACGCGCCGGCCTGGTCGACGTACAGGTAGGGCTTCTCGGCGACGATCGGCGACGAGCCGATCGTCGTGAACGGTGGGTCGGGGAAGCTCTGGGCCGGTGCGCCGGGCGAGCCGACGAAGACCTGGTTCCAGTTCGATCCGCTCCAGCTGCCCATCTGCGTGTTGCGGGTGAGGAACTGCTGCTGGGTGCCCGACTGGATCTGCCCGTCGATCCGCGAGTCGGCGATGAACCCGCCGGACGACCAGCCCCCGTCGGAAAGAGCCAGGTTCCCGCGTACGTGCATCCGGCGGTACGGCGCTGCCTGCGACACCGCCCAGCGGTCCAGCCCGTCCGGCGGGGTCACACTGAGCCCCTCGGCCGACCGCCAGAAGTTCTGGGTGGCGTTCTGCGACCCGTCGTGCCACCAGTCGGCCTCGGCGTGCACGTGCCCGTTGACGGTGACCTGGTCGGGGTTGAGGCCGAGACCGGCGACCTGGGTGAAGAAGCCGACGTTGACGTCGTTGGTGTAGTTGCCCGGCTTGAACAGCAGCGCGTACCGCTGCGTCCCGAACTGGTTCTCGACCTGCTGGTTGAAGACGGTGTTGAGCCGGTTCTGGATGGTCGCGGACGACATCGACGGGTCGAACACCGTCACGTTGGGCCCGAGATCGGGGTTGTTCGGGTTCGGCGGCACAGTCGTCGGCGGAGGGGTTCCGGTCCCGCTCATGGTCCACTTCTGGTTGGCGCCGCCGCCGCACGTCCACAGCTGCAGCTTCGCGCCGTCGGCCAGGTTGTTGTTCGTGATGTCGAGGCACTTGCCGGCCTTGACGTTGACCAGGTCCCGGGCCGCGTTGAGGGTCCACTGCTGGCTGGTCAGCCCGCTGAAGCAGTCCCACAGGTGTACGACCGCGCCGTCGGTCGTGGCGCCGTTGGCCACGTCGAGGCACTTGCCGAGGCCGCGCAGCGAGCCGTCGTCGCCGAGCGTCCAGGTCTGGTTGGCGCCGGGGGAGCAGGTCCACATCTGGGGCTGGTTGCCGTTGGCCGTGCTGCCGTTCGTCACGTCCAGGCACTTGCCGTTGGCCGAGCTGGTGATCGTGCCGGTCGTCGCCGCTTCCGCCGCGGTGACGCCGATGATCCCCACGGCGGTGGTGGCCAGGCCGACGATCGCGGCGGCCAGGATTCTTCGCTTCATGCTTCCTCGCCTCAGGCCGGGTTGTTCGCGTGGGTGAGCGTCTCCCCGGCGACGAACAGGTTGTTCGTCCCCTGCGGGCGGCGCGACTCGGTGTAGGTGCGGCTGTTGGTCATTCCGATCCCGAGCCGGCTGGCCAGCATCTGGTTGCACGCGGCCGTCCAGGGCTGCGCGTCCTCGCTGATCCTGGTCTTGACGAAGTCGAGCTGACCCCGGCTGACTAGGACACCGGGATGGGTGAACGTGGCGGGGGCAGCGTTGACGGCGGCGGTGTCGGTGGTCGCTTCGGTGGCGGCGTCGGCAGTGGCCAGGCGAACGCCGAGGGTGGCGGTCGCCGCGGCTGATGCCGTGAACGCGGCCCGGAGTGCGCGTCTGCGCATGGGGATCTCCCGGGGTGAGGATGGGGAACCGGAAAGGTAGTTAACAGTTCCCACCCCGGGAGATCCTGGTCAAGACGAGATCGACCGACTTAAGTGTCTCTTAAGGATTTCTTTTACGGCTTACTTGAAGTAGTGACCGGAAGCGAGGTCGTCGATCAGGGTTGGGCCGGTGGGTGTCCAGCCGAGGCGTTCCCGGGTCAGAACGTTGGAGGCCGGGCTGTCGGCCGCGAACATCGGGCCGATCCATCCCAGGTCCTCCGGGGCGGCCGGCTCGGCGGGGACGCCCAGACCGCGTCCGATCGCCTCGGCGATCTCGCGGCCGGTGACGGCGTCCTCGGCCACTGCGTGCAGGATCGCCGGTTCCGCCGTGGCCTGCTCGACGGCCAGACGGAACAGGATGGCCGCGTCGTCCCGGTGCACAGCCGTCCACCGGTTCGCGCCGGTGCCGATGTAGCCGGCCGAGCCGCGCTCGCGGGCGCGGTGGATCAAGGTGGGGACGAAGCCCTGATCGCCCTCGCCGTGCACGGTCGGGGCCAGGCGCACGACGATCGGCTTCACCTGCCGGTCGGTCAGGGCCAGGGCGGCAGCGGCCGACTGCTGACGCGGGTGAGCGGTGGCCGGGTCGGGGATGTCGCGCTCGGTGGCGACCCGCCCCGGAATCAGCCCGAGCGTGCCCGAGGCGATCGCGAACGGCCGCCCGCTGCCCGCCAGGGCGTCACCGATCGCGTCGATGGCGGCGCGGTCCTTGCGCAGTGACTCGGCGAACGCGCCGAAGTCGTGCACGAAGGCCAGATGGATGACGGCGTCGCTGTTACGTGCGCCCTCCTGCAGGACGTCGAGCGTGTCGAGGTCGCCCCGCAGAACCGCGGCTCCCGCGTCGGCGACGCGCCGAGCCGAGTCGTCCGAGCGGGCCAGGCCGGTGACCTCGTGGCCGTTCTTCAGTAATTCCGGGACGACCGCGGAGCCGATCCACCCCGAGGCGCCGGTGACGAATACGCGCATGACAGGCCTTCTTTCGCTTGATGTCAGTCGCTGTCATGAAGCTAGCACGCCGATGTCAGGCGCTGTCATCAAGTTGGCCGTGTGATGTCAGGAACTGTCCTCGCCTACGATGGGGACCATGGGTCGCTGGGAGCCGAACGCGAAGTCCCGCCTCCGCCAGGCGGCCATGGACCTGTACGCCGAGCGCGGCTTCGACCAGACGACGGTGGCCGAGATCGCCGAACGGGCCGGCCTGACCGAACGCACGTTCTTCCGCCACTTCACCGACAAGCGCGAGGTCCTCTTCGCCGGCTCCGAACGCCTGCACGAACTGCTCGTCGAGTCAGTGGCCACGTCACCCCTGCTCCCAACCGCTCCGGCAGCGGCTGAGCCCGCAGCGATTTCGCCCGCCGCCGCTGTGTCCGTCAGCGCTGCGTCGGGGGACGCCGTGCTTGAGGGCTCTGCGTCGGGGGCCGTTCGGCCTGGCGGCGCCATGTCTGGGGTCGAATCGCCGGGCCCCGACTCCGTGGTCGTGTCTCCGGGGGTGGCTCCCTCGGCTCACCCTGGGTGGCCGTCTGCGCTGACTCCGGTCGCCGTGGCGTTCGAGGCGGCCGCCGCTGACTATTTCCCGCCGGTCGAGTACTCGCGGCAGCGCCAGCGGGTGATCGACGCCAATCCACCCCTGCAGGAACGCGAGCTGGCCAAGCTCGACCGCGTCGCCGCCGCCCTGACCGACACGCTGCGCCGCCGCGGCGTCGACGGCCTGGTTGCCGCGCTCGCCGCCGAGGCCGGGGTGGCCGCATTCAAAGTCGCCTTCACCCGCTGGGTATCCGGCACGGACGACAAACCTCTGGTTGATCACGTCCGCGAAGCCTTTGCCGGCCTGCGCGCCATGTTGCCGGCCGCATGAGTAGTGCCGATCTACAGGTTGCGCCAACCACATCGGTTCCGCCGAGCGCACCGGCTGCGACCTAAGGGCCCGACGAACTATTACTCGGTCGGCCCATCGGGCGGATCCGGCTCCGGACGCCAGGTCGCAGCATCGAACCGACCAAGTTGTTTCTCATCGAGCCCTGACCGGCCGAGCCGACCGCGCCCGTGTGCCGGTCGTGCCGACTGCGCCCATTGACCAGGCCGACCGCGCCCGCCGTCGGCGCCGGCTGCGCCTACCCCCGCCGGCCTTGGCGCCGACCGCGTCGATGGGAAGCTGAAACTTCCTCAGGATTTCCGGTACATTGCCGGGCCATGGACGCAGACGTCATCGTTGTCGGAGCCGGCCTGGCCGGCTTGGCCGCCGCCCACGAGCTCACCACGGCCGGCAAGCGGGTGATCCTGGTCGATCAGGAGAACGAGGCCAACCTGGGCGGCCAGGCGTTCTGGTCCTTCGGCGGCCTCTTCCTGGTGGACACGCCCGAGCAGCGCCGCATGCGTGTGTCCGACTCGGTCGACCTGGCCTGGAGCGACTGGCAGGGCAGCGCCGCCTTCGATCGGCTTGACGATCAGGACTCCTGGGGGTCGCGCTGGGCGCGGGCGTACGTCGAGTTCGCCGCCGGTGAGAAGCGGGCCTGGCTGTCGTCGCTCGGCATGTCGTGGCTGCCGACTGTGGGCTGGGCCGAACGCGGCAGCCTGCGGGCGGACGGGCACGGCAACTCGGTGCCCCGCTTCCACGTCACGTGGGGAACCGGGACCGGGGTGGTCGCGCCGTTCGTGCGGTCGGTCCGGGACGCGGCGGCGCGCGGGCTGGTGACGTTCCGCTACCGCCACCGGGTGGACGAGCTCGTGGTCGAGAACGGCGCGGTCACCGGCGTACGCGGAAAGATCCTGGCGCCCTCGGACGGAGCACGCGGCGAGCCGTCCAGCCGCGAGACCACCGGCGACTTCTCGCTGACGGCGCAGGCGGTCGTGGTGGCCTCCGGCGGCATCGGCGGAAACCACGACCTGGTACGAAAGTACTGGCCCGAAAGTCTGGGCACGGCGCCCCGGCACATGATCACCGGCGTGCCCGAGTACGTCGACGGCCGCCTGCTGCAGATCTCCGCCGACGCCGGCGCGCGACTGGTCAACCGCGACCGGATGTGGCACTACACCGAGGGCATCCAGAACTGGGACCCGATCTGGCCCGCGCACGGCATCCGCATCCTGCCCGCGCCGTCGTCGATGTGGTTCGACGCGCTGGGCCGGCGGCTGCCCGCGCCCTGCTTCCCCGGCTACGACACGATGAGCACGCTGCGCCACCTGCGCACGACCCCGGACATCGCCCGGTACGACCACAGCTGGTTCATCCTCACCCAGAAGATCATCGAGAAGGAGTTCGCCCTCTCCGGCTCGGAGCAGAACCCCGACATCACCGCGAACGACAAGAGGGCCTTCCTCCGCGAACGCATCCTGGGCAAGGGAGCTCCCGCCCCGGTGGAGGCCTTCAAGCGCAAGGGCGCCGACTTCGTGGTCGCCTCCACGCTGGACGACCTGGTGGCCGGCATGAACAAGCTGACCGATGAGCCCCTGCTGGACGCGGCCCACCTGCGCACGCAGATCGAGTCGCGGGACCGCCAGATCGGGCACCCCTACGCCAAGGACGCCCAGATCCAGGGAATCCACAACTCCCGCCGCTACCTGGGCGACCGCATCGGCCGGACAGCGGCGCCCCACCGGATCCTCGACCCCACCGCCGGCCCCCTGATCGGCGTCAAGCTGCACATCCTGACCCGCAAGACCCTGGGCGGGATCCAGACCGACCTGGACTCGCGAGCTCTCGCGGCCGACGGCGCTCCCATCCCCGGCCTGTACGCGGCGGGCGAGGTGGCCGGCTTCGGTGGCGGCGGCGTGCACGGCTACAACGCCCTGGAGGGCACCTTCCTCGGTGGTTGCCTCTTCAGCGGCCGAGCCGCGGGCCGCCACCTGTCCCAAAGCCTCTGACGCCCGGCCGAACAGGTCTACGGCTCAGGGAAGGGACCAGCGTTGGCTCGCCGAGCCTGTGCAGGTGCTGACCGTGACGTCGGCGCCGGAGCGGCGGCCGGCTGAGGGGTCGGTCAGGCAGGTGTTGGTGGCGGCGTTGATCAGGCGTTGGTTGGAGACCCGCCACTGGGCCGGGGTGCGGCCGTCGCAGCTGACGATCTCGACGGTGTTGTCGCCCACGGCCAGGGCGCACTTGCCCTGGACCCGCAGGGTGCCGTCGGTGGCCAGCGTCCACGTCTGAGCCACCGTGTTGTTGCAGTCGAAGACCTGGATGTGGTTGCCGTCGACGGCGATCGCGCCGTTCAGGTCGAGGCACAGGCCGTTCTGGCCGCGGATCACGCCCACGCGGTCGCTCGACGGTGGCTCGGGAGCGACACCCTGAGGCGCCTTGGGCGAGGTGGTGGTGTCGCCGGTGGGACCAGGGATCAGGGAGATCGGCTCGCCGGCGGACGGGCTGCCGGCCGCCGGGCTGCCCGTAGCGGTGGCGGCGGACGTCGAAGGCGTGCCGGTGGGGGAGGTCGTGGGCCCGGTGGGGCTTCCGGTCCGGGTGCCCGCGCCGGGGCGGCCGGCCGCGGGAACGGACTTGCCGGGGATCGGCGAGCCGGCGGCGCTCGTCGGTAGCGGGGCGGTTGCCGCCGGGAGCGGGCCACCGGGCAGGCCGGTGGTGACCGCCGGGCGTACGTCGTCGCGCAGCGCCGCATAGCCGGCGGCTGCGGCCCCGAGCACGACCAGCGCGGCCGTTCCGGCCAGGACGACCAGCCGGCGGCGGCGGTTGCCGCGGGCCGGGGTCGTCGCGGCGGCGTGCTTGCGGCGGAACGGCAGGTGCAGGATCGCGGTGGGCGCGTCGGCGTTGCCGGTGCCCTGCTGGTCCCGTACGGCGGAAGGGTTTGCCGCAGGCCAGGTCTGAGCCGAGTCGTCGTCGAGCGCGCCGGGATCGCGCAGCACGAAGGGCCGCACGAGCAGGGGATCCCGCTCGTCGCCGTGGTCGCCGTCCGTCGTCACGATTCACCCGCCGCCATCGAGCTGCCAAGAGACGATCGGCGGTCCAAGTTACCCGCGGAGATCACGATCCCGCCTTTCCCCGAAGATCCGACTTTCCGCCCGTTGCGGCCGATCAGGCAGGGAACGACCAGCTTCCGTCGGCTTGGCGACAGTCGATCGTGCGGCAACCTTCATGCTCCACAGCGGAGAACCGAGATGATCTCGCGTGAACCTACCGTCTTGATCATCCGGGCGCGACTCAGGCACCGGCGACCAGTAGAGGTTCCCATGCCGTTGCCGTCCCCACCTCGCACTTCTCGTCTGCTCGCAGCCGGTGTCACGGGTCTTCTGATGGCCGGAGCGCTCGTCGTGCCCAGCCCCGCAGCCGCGGTGTTACCAGAAGCCTCCTCCTCCGGGGAACTGGCTGCGGCCGGCGCGTACGCGCGCACCAGTTCGGTGGAGCGCCGCCGCGTCGACTCGGTGGCCACGCCGAAACTGCGCTGGTACTCGTGCTATTCGTGGGCGCAGTGCGCGACCGCGAAGGTACCGCTCGACTACGACCGCCCGAACGGCACCAAGGTGAGTGTCGCCCTGCTGCGGGTGAAGGCGCGCGACCAGAAACGCAAGATCGGCAGCCTTTTCGTGAACCCGGGCGGCCCCGGCGGCTCGGGCGTCGCGATGGCGCTCGCTGCCCCCTACTTCCTGAGCGACCCGCTGCTCGAGCGTTTCGACGTCGTCGGCATGGACCCGCGGGGCATCGGCTTCAGCGACCCCGTCGCGTGCTTCGGCGACGCCGGGCGCCAGCGGCCGGTGCTGGCCAGGCTGAACACCGGTTTCCCGTACGGGGTGAAGGAAGAGAAGGCCTTCCTCAAGGCCGCAGCCGCGCAGGGCCGCGCCTGTTCGACCACCGGGCGCGACCTGGCCGGCTCGATGTCGACCGCCGAGGTCGCGCGCGACATGGACGTCATGCGCCGCGCCGTGGGCGATGAGAAGCTGAGCTACCTGGGCTTCAGCTACGGCACCGCGCTCGGGCAGTACTACGCGAACATGTTCCCCGACCGCTTCCGCGCGATCGCCGTCGACGGCGTGATCAACCCGGTGGCCTGGGTCGGGAAGAAGAGCAACGCCGTCCAGGACGACCGGCTCCGCTCGGCCGACGGCGCCTGGAAGGCCCTGCACGAGATCCTCCGCCGCTGCAACGTTGCCGGCGCCACCAGGTGCGAGTTCTCCGGCCAGGCGATCCGTCGTTTCCGTGTGATCGCCACCCGCCTGAAGGCCAAGCCCCTGTCGGTGGACGGCCAGAAGATCACCTACGCGATGTTCGTCAGCATGGTGCTCAGCTCGCTCTACGACGTGGAGGCCGGCGCCGGCGTGACCGGACTGGCCGCCGCGGTGTGGCGCCTGACCACCCCCGGCGCGAAGCCGGCCGCGGCGGAACTGGCCACCGCCGAGGCAACCGTCGCTCGCGCTCACCGGCGCCTGGCCGGCCGTGCTTTCCCGTACGACAACTCGTTCGACGCCTACACGGCAGTGCTGTGCACCGACGGCCGCCACCCCGCCACCGGCGCCGCCTGGGTCAAGGCGGGCGCCAAGGCCGACAAGCGAGCCCCGTACTTCGGCCGTGCCTGGGCCTGGTCGAGCGCGTCGTGCGCCCGCACCACGTGGACCGTCCGCGACGAGGACGCCTACACCGGCCCGTTCACCCGCAAGACCAAGAACCCGGTCCTGGTCGTAGGGAGCTACTGGGATCCGGCCACGAACTACGCCGACGCTGTGTCGTCGTCCAAGCTCCTGCCGAACAGCCGCCTTCTGTCCAGCACCAACTGGGGCCACACCGCGTACGGCACGTCCCCGTGCGTGACCACCGCCATGGACCGGTACCTGCTCGCCCGCACCCTGCCCGCCAAGGGCAAGACCTGCGTAGGAACCGCCCAGCCCTTCCGCACCGTTCTCAGCGAGGACCCGGACGAGCTGGCCGAGGACACCTTCGACCTGAACACCGCCACCCCCGCCGAGATCGCCGCCCACGGCCTCCCCGCCGAGAACACCCCGAAGCATCTGCCACCCGTCCGCTGACCAACGCCCGACCCGAAGCCCCGCTCCCCGCGCCAGCGGCGAGCGGGGCTTCTTTGTTTCGGCCTTGCCGGCCAATGAGGCCTCATCCACCAGGTATGGGCTCAGGGAGGCACGTCGCTTTCAGACGGCGATTCGGCCGCCGTCTGCCGGGAGGATCGCGCCGACATCCCGCTGCCCGTCAGCACAGCGCGTGGTGCCGTCCCTTGTGATCGGTGCGTCGGCGGCACCCGGCCCGGCGACAACACCCCGGAATACGGGGTTCGTGCCGGGCCAGGCGACCGAACATTTCCGGGCTGGGGACGACCACAAAGGGTAGGGCTACGGGGTGAGCGTGGTCAGCGTTTCCAGAAAGACTTTCGGTCGGAGGGGGACGGGGGCGAACTGGGGTTTTCGGTGGAGGAGGGCGCGGTGTTGGTGGTGCCTGCGAACGAGGTCAGGACTTTGAGCGCTGTTGCCCACCGCTCGGTCGTGGGGGCGTCGGAGCGGAGACTGGTCACCAGCTCTTGCAGGGGGGTGTAGGCGGAGTCGGTCTGGGCGCCGATCAGGACGTGCAGGCGGCTGGCCAGGTCGTCGAGGAGTTCGCGCTGGTGCCACTCGGGCTGGGCGGTGGCGTCGCGCAGGCGCTGGGCCTCGGTGGCGGCCAGGGCGCGCACGTCATCGAGGGAGAGCGCGTTGGCGGCCATGGCTTTGCCTGCGCGGAAGGCGGAGGTTGCCGCGACGCCGGGGCGGCGGGATCGGGCGGCGCCGGCGCTGTTGACGTAGCCGGACGCGGGGGCGGGAGCACCGGCGAAGCCGCCCGCGGCGAGGCTCTCGTCGGCCGAGGCCGGCGCGAAGCTGGGCGGGCCGCTCGGCAGCGGGGGCGGGGCCGGAGACGCCGCGGAGGCCAGGCGCATCATCGCGGGCGCGACGGCGCCGGGCGCCTCCCAGCCGTCGGGGAGTTCGACGGGCTGGGTCACGCGGCGGGTCTCGCCGCCCTCGTTGACGACGCGGCTGTCGACCGCGACGTAGGCGGTGAAGCGGCACAGGACGCCATAGCGCAGGGACGTCGCCACGATGCGATCCTCGAGGCTGCGGTCGCCGGCGGCGTACGCGTCCTCGAGGTCGCGGAGGCGCGCCCGCGCCCACTGGGCCGCGACGGCGGGTTCGCTGCGCTGCTGGACGGGCACCGACGTGCGGAACTCGCGGTCGTCGCGGGTGCGGCCGGTGACGACGAGTTCGCCCGTGGGCCGGCCGGTGTAGCGGCCGCTCACCACCAGCGGGACGCCGGGGTACAGGCAGGGCAGGCGGGCGGGTGACCGGTCGTCGTCGACGAGGTGCACGCCGGACGCCGTGATCCGCAGGTCGGTGACGACCGGCGCGCCGATGCGGCGGTGGATGTGTTCCATCGCCTCGTCGAGACGGTCTTCGCTCTCGACCAACTCGGCCCGGCCGGCGCCCAGGGCGGCGAGCCGCCCCAGGAAGCCCGCGTTGACCGCCCGGTCGATGCCGATCGTGTGGATGCGGGTCGTGCCGATCAGCGGGGTGACGTCGTGGACGATCTGATCCTCGTTGCCGACCTGGCCGTCGGTGACGAGCACCAGCACCCGGTCGCGGCCCTCGCTCGCGCGCAGCAGCCCCAGCCCCTCGGAGAGCGGAGCGAGCAGTTCGGTGCCGCCGCGGGCGGTGGCTTTGGCCAGGTGTTCGACCGCGCGGAACCGGTGCCGGTCGGTGGCCTCGGCCAGGCCGGTGGGCAGGTCGCCGGGGCGGTCGACCTGGTGGTCGAAGGTGAGCACGGCGAAACGGTCGGCGGCGGTCAGCGTGTCGACGACACGGGCCGCGGCCCGCCGGGCGGCCACCATCTTCCAGCCGCCCATGCTGCCCGAGCGGTCGAGCAGCAGGACGACGTCTTTCGGGCGCGGGGCGGCGGACTCGGCCGGCGGCAGCACGACCAGTTGGTAGACGCCCTCGGGCTGCTCGGCGGACTCGTCGGGCACGGCGATCGCGGTCTGGCCGCCGCCGGCGTAGGGGAGCCGGAGCACGAAGTCGCGGTTGGCCCGCTCGTCGACGCCGATCGTCAGCACGCCGTCGCGGTCGATGACGGTGTGGAGGCTGGAGCGCACCGCGCCCAGCTCGAGCCCGGCCGGGTCGATCTCGACGGCGATGCTGAGCCGCAGCGGGTTGGGGAAGCCGGGCAGCAGCACCGGCGGCGTGATGCGCGAGGCATCGGGCACGGCGTCGGTGTCGGGAGCCCAGCCGTCGCCCACCGCCGGGCCGCTCAGGGGCGTGCCGGGGAGGTAGCGCGGGGCCACGACCAGCGGGAACCGGAAGGTGGCCTCGCCGTCCTCGAAGGGCAGGGGGCCGACCAGGCTGAGCTCGATGGTCACGCGCTCGCCGGGCAGGATGTTGCCGACCCGCATCGTGAAGACGTCGGGCCGCTCCTCCTCGGCGATGGAGGCCCGCTGACCGGACCTGATCGCCTGGTCGTACGCCTCCCGGGCCTGACCGCGTTCCTGCAGCTCGGCAGTGATCGTGCGCTCGTCGGCCGTCATGGTCATGCCCGTGACAGCGGCGCGGTCGGGCAGCGGGAAGACGTAGGTCGCCTCGAGCGCGATGTCGTGCACGTTGACGAAGTCGGTCTGCAGCACCGTGTGCGCGACCAGGCCGCTGACGCGGGCCCGCACGTCGAGGCGGTCGAGCGGCAGCGCCCCGCGGTCGGTGCGCAGCATGCCGAAGCCGGAGTCGGGCAGGATCTTGATGCGGCTGATCTCCCCGGGATCCATCGAGGTGACGGAGAGGGTCATGACGGACTCCCATCGATCGAGCCTTCGGCGACGAGCAGGCCTCGGGCGGCGAGTAGGTCGAGCAGGGGTGCGGCGGCCTCGGCGACGGCGTCGCGGTCGGCCTCGGTGAGGACGCGGGGAACGAGCAGCAGAACGCCGCCGCCGAGCGGGAGGCCGGTGAACGGTTGCGCCGGG
Organism: Paractinoplanes hotanensis; assembly: GCF_023717965.1. Classification (NCBI taxonomy): domain Bacteria; kingdom Bacillati; phylum Actinomycetota; class Actinomycetes; order Micromonosporales; family Micromonosporaceae; genus Paractinoplanes; species Paractinoplanes hotanensis. Next base: position 108,820 of record NZ_JAMQOL010000023.1, read on the forward strand.
GGCATGGTCGACGCCGGGGCCGGCGGCGCGGCGGGGGCCGGTGGGGAGGCCCAGAAACGGGGGCGGGGGGAGTGGTCGGGCGGAGCCTCGACGTCGACCATGACCAGCAGGCCGGGTGGGACGTGCGCGATGTCGGTGAGCGCGGACGGGGACAGGCCGGTGAGCTCGGCCTGGATCTGGGCCAGGGTGAGCCCCTCGGCCTGGCGGCGTTTGATGGCGACGAGCTGTTCCAGATGGCGGGGACCGTAGAGCGCGGAGCGGCCGCGCATGCCGAGTGGCCGGTCGACCAGGCCGATCGTCGAATACCACCGGATGGCGCGGCGATCGGGCAGATCGCGGACGCGTCCGTTCGGTGCGCCGGGGTATTCGGCCTCGAGAGCCTCGCGCACCCGTTCCACCAACTCGTCGAGCGTCCACATGCCGACCACTGTGACACTGTCACGGTGACACTGTCAATGAGTTAGGGTGGGCGGAACGATGCGACTGATCAGCCTTTCCCACGTCAACGACCCGGCGACGACCGCGGTCTATCCCGGCGACCCGCCGTTCGAGCTCGAGACGGTCGCCACGATCGACAAGGACGGCTTCTATCTGCGCCACATCCGGCAGGGCGAGCACACCGGCACCCATTGGGGCGCGCCCGGCCACTTCAACGCCGGCGAGCCGCTGGCCGACGAGCTCGACCTGGAAGACCTGCATCTGGGGGTGGTCAAGATCGACGTACGGCAGCAGTGCGCCCACGATCCCGACTATGCCGTCACGATCGCCGACCTGGAACGGTGGGAGCAGGCGCACGGCCGCATTCCCGGCGAGTCCATGGTCGTCATCTGGACAGGCTGGGACGCCCGGTGGGGCACGGCCGCGTTCGCCAACGCCGGCGCCGACGGCACGCTGCACCATCCCGGCTTCGGCATCGAGGCGGCCCGCTGGCTCGTCGACACCGGCCGTATCGGCCGGCGCGGCGGCACCGGCACCGACGCCTTCAGCCCCGACGTCGGCGCCGACGCCACGTATGCGGTCTCGCGCCTGATCTACCGGCGCCACCGCATCAGCCTCGAGGTGCTGGCCAACCTCGAGGCGCTGCCCCCGACGGGCGCCCGGATCCTGTGCGGGGGCCAGATCAACCGGGCCGGCTCCGGCTCGCCCGCGTTGATCTACGGCTTACTGCCCCGAGCCCCTGCGGAGGCCTGAGCGCCCGCGTATGGCTGTTCGCCTGCGGGAGCAGGGGAGCCACCGGGCTGGAGCGCGCCGTTGGCGATCAGGCGGTAGGGGGCGGAGCGGGTCTCCGTCTCGGACGGAGCGTCGTGCGAGACCACAGCGACGACCCGGGGATAGGAGGTGAGCCGGGTGACATCGTCCAGGGTCACCACTTCGGCGTGACGGTCACGCAGGCCGACCAGCCGCACGTGCCAGTTGTGCACCGGCGTCGGCACGATCGCGCTCGGCGACGTCCAGCCGGTCAGCGTGGCGCCGTCGCTCAGGGTGCGGCCGGCCAGAGTCATGGCGCCGATCCGCCAGCCACCCTTCGAGACGGCCCCGTCGGTGACATACCGCAGTCCCAGCAGCACGTCCTTCCCGGCGTACGGCGTGAGGTTGTACTTGACCGTCACGACACCCCCGCTGGCGCCGGTCAGGCCGGGCCCGTGCGGCCCGGGCGTCGTCCTGTCCCCGGTCACCGAGTGGAAGGTCCGGCCTCCGTTGGTCGAGATGGTCACGTAGCCGAAGTCGTTACGTTCCTCGGTCGCGTACGACGTCTCCAGCGTCAGCGCCGGCCGGCCGGCCGGAATGGTGACGGGGCGGACGGCGTACGAGTCGAGGTTGTTGCGATTGCCGGAATAGAGGGTCTTCCCGGCGATCGTCCAGCCCAAGGGCAGCGGGTCGAGATGCGTCGCTCCCGCGAACGACACCGACGTGAGCGGTGTCGGCAACGGCACGTAGTCCGCGCCGTTCGGCGCCGCGCCCGGAGCGTCGAAGGCCGACTTGTTGTCCAGGTTGATCGACGACCGCAGGCCGGCCGCCGACACGGAAGCGAGCGGCGCGCCCGCGACCGTCCCGCCCGATTCGCCCACCACCCCGTCGACCAGCGTCATCAGCTGGTAGTCGTGCAGCACGTCATAGAGCGCCACCCCGGCCGGCAGGGCCGCCTGCACCGCTGCCAGGCCCTGCCGCAGCTTGTCCCGATGCAGCATCGACACGACGTCCGTCCCGAACCGGTCGCGCAGATAGAGCACGAACTGGAACGCGTTGCCGTAGTCGGCCAGCACCTCGCTCGGTGTGCCCTCGTCCCACAGGTTCAGCGAGTTCTGCGGCCCTCCGCAGTCCCGTGGGTTGGCGTTGTACCGGGTCTTCACCGGCCCGTGGCCCTGGAAGCACATCAGGTGTGTGTCGTTGCCGGGCTGGTCCACGCCGGCGCGGGCGTCCGTGTAGCCGGTCAGCGCCGAGGCGAAGTCGGCCAGCCCCTCGTCGAGCCAGGTGCTCTCGGCCGGGTCGGTGTAGTAGCCGAGCAGGTGCTGCCATTCGTGCGCGAAGGTCGCTTCGTACGTGCGGGGCCGCGCGGGCCGGCTGGTGCACAGGTCGTCGGTGGGGTCGTCGGCCGGTTGCGCGCCGAGCCGGTGCTTCCAGTCGTACGCGTCGAGGGTCAGCACGTTGCGGTCGAGAAGCTCGTTGATCGTCTGCGAGAAGAACCCCGCGATGTAGGTGACCGCCTCCGGGAAGGTGTAGTAGTTCGCGTCACGGATGTTGTCGACCAGCGTCACCGTCTTGTCGCCGTCCCCGGTGAAGTCGCCCTCGGTCGTCGCCCGCGTGCCGTCGCGGTCGGGCGGCGTGCTGAAGACGGCCGTCTCCTTCGGATGAATCGTCGTGTCGAACTCGTCGACCAACGCCGCGATGTCGGCGTCGGTGACCTCGATCGCGTTCTTGCGGCAGTCGGTGGCCGGGAACGCGAGGTCCTGCGCCACCCACACCTCGACGTGCCGGCCGACCGCCTTCAGCGTGTAGTTCTTGCGATAGAGCTTGCCCGTCGTGTCGTCGAGCCCGAGCCACTCGCGCACGGTTCCCACCGGCGGCGTCGGCCCGGCCGCCGACCGGCCTTTCGGCCGCGGTGGGCGGGGCTCGTCCAGCGTGAGGTGGGTGCGGGTGAGTTCCCGTACGTCGGAGAGTGTCGCAGCCGCCTGCGCCTGCGCCGGAACGGGGAACCCGACCACCAGCACGATCGCCAGAATGGCTACAAATCTCATGCAACGGGACGCTACTACCCAAAAGCCGCAGGCATGCCGCTATTCGAAGAGCGAGTGGTCGCGTCCGCCCTCGGCACGACGCCGGGCCCGTCGCCGCAGCTGCACCACGACGATGTCGACCACGGCGACCGCGGCCCAGGCCAGCAGCAACCAGCCGGGCACCGTCCAGCCGGTCCGGAAGAGCAGAACGGCCAGGACGGTGCAGACGACGAACCCGAAAGCGGCCAGGATCAGCCGCAGATTGAGCGGACTGTACGGCTCTTCGACCGTGCCGCGCCGGCCGGGAGGCTGGGCACCGATGGGCATGTTCCCGACGGTACCCCCGCATCCCTCAGCCTAGGAAACCTCGCGCCGCAGCACCCGCCAGACGCCGATCACGAGCGGCACCAGCACCCAGACGGCGGCCGAGACGCCGACCCGGGCCCACTCGCCGCCGGTCATGCCCGCCTCGCTCATCGCCGTCGTGGTGGTGTTGATGTCGAGCCATTCGGCCGCCGTGCCCAGCGCCTTGATCGTCGAGCCCAGGATGGTCCACACCATCGGCAGCGCGAAGAACCCCACGATGGCCAGCGGCGAGTTCAGCAGCAGCGCGCCGAAGCCGAGACCCATCAGGACGAAAATGATCTGTACGGCCAGGCCCTGCCAGATCAGCGAGCCGGCGATGTCCCAGCCGCCGTCGGCGCCCAGCGCCGCGCCGAGCAGGTTAGCGGCCGCGGCGAGCACCAGCGTCGCGACGGTCGAGGCGACCGCGATGATCACCCCGGCGGCCAGCTTGGCCACGATCACCCGTTCCCGGGCCGGGACGAGCGTGAAGGTGGTGAGCGCGGTGCGCTGCGACCATTCGGCGGTCATCGACAGAATCCCCAGCACGGGCAGCAGCACCGCCGAGGGCAGCAGGCCGAAGCTGAAGAAGCCCTCGAAGGTCTGCTCGGCGTCGGGCGACCAGCCCAGCATGATCGCCGACGTGCCGACCGTGGCCAGGCCGATGACGATCAGCAGCCAGAGCCCGGCCCGGGTGTCGGCCAGCTTGCGCAGCTCGACCACGGTCAGCCGGCTCAGCGGCACCGTGCGGCTGCTCTCCGCCCGTACGGAAGGGGTGTGGGTGTTCTCGAGAACGGCGGTCATCGGACTGCCTCCTTGACGGAATCGCCGGCGGTCAGGGTGAGGAACATCTGCTCGAGACCGCCGGAACCGGCCGGTCGCAGCTCGAGCAGGACGAGCCCGGCGTCGGCGGCGGCCCGCCCGATCACCTCGGAACCCGCCGGCACCACGACGCCCCCGTCGGTCGTCCTGGTCCCGGTCAGGCCCGCGCGCTCGAGCACCGTGGCGAGCGCGGCCGGATCGGCTGCCCGCACCAGCGTCCCCGTCTGGGCCAGCAGTTCCGCCTTGCCGCCCTGGGCGACGACCTTTCCGGCGCCGATCACGACCAGCTGGTCGGCCACCGCCTCGACCTCGCGCAGCAGATGGGACGAGAGCAGCACGGTGCCGCCGCGGTCGGCGAAGTCGCGCAGCAGGCCGCGCATCCAGTAGATGCCCTCCGGGTCGAGCCCGTTGGCCGGCTCGTCCAGGATCAGCACGGCCGGGTCGCCCAGCAGGGCCAGGGCCAGTCCCAGCCGTTGCCGCATGCCGAGCGAGTACGCCTTGACGCGGCGCTTGCCCGCCGTCGCGTTCAACCCCACCCGGTCGAGGGCCCGGGGCACCTCGCGGCGGTCGATGCCCATGGTGAGGGCGGCTAGGGCGAGAACTTCCCGGCCCGTACGCCCGGAGTGCTGGGCCGACGCGTCGAGCAGCACGCCGACGTGGCGGCCGGGATTGCCGAGCCGGCGGTAGGGAGTTCCGCCGACCGTCGCCGAGCCCGTGGTGGGTGGGGTGAGCCCGCAGATCATCCGCATCGTGGTGGATTTGCCGGCGCCGTTCGGGCCGAGGAATCCGGTGACCGTGCCGGGCTCGCAGGTGAAGGACACGTCGTCGACCGCGGGGTGGGCGCCGTACCGTTTCGTGAGTCGTTCGACCGTGATCATGCTTCTCAGCGTGCCGGGAGCGACCGGTGGGGCGCGTCGGCCGGAGGTCGGCGGCCCGGAACCTTGGTCGGGTCCGACCACCGACTTTGGTAGGTATCCGGCCTCGCCGACCGGCCGTAGAGTCGGCGTCGTGGGGAAGCTCAGGCCCGAATACCGCTGGTTGTTGCCGTCCGCCCTCGAGACGCCGGCGCCGACCCGGCGCTCGACGCGCGACTGGGTGATCGACGCGCTCTGTTTCGTGATCGGCTACGGCTTCTGCGTGCTCGCCACCTGGGACCTGTTGAGCGACGACCTCACCGTCGTGCCCGAGTGGCACTACACGCCCACGTGGCTGGTCTGGGTCGACTTCGCCGTCGGCACCGTCATCGGCGTCGGACTGTGGTGGCGCCGGGGGCGGCTGTTGATCCCGCTCGCCGTGTTCTGCGCTGTCGCCTCGGTGTTCACCGTCGCCGGCGGGCCCGCCTCCATGATCGTGCTGTTCACCGTCGCCGTCCACCGCCGATTCGGCGTGCTCGCCGCCTTCGCGCTGGCCGGGCTGGTGAGCAACGCGCTCTTTCCGCTCCTGCGCCCCGAGGACGGGCGCCCCTACGGGCAGACGGTGGGCTGGGGAGCGGCTTTCATCATCATCGTGTGCCTGTGGGGCATGGTGATCCGCTCGCGGCGGCAGCTCGTGGTGTCGCTGCGCGACCGGGCCGAGCGCGCCGAGTCCGAGCAGCAGCTGCGGGTCGCGCAGGCCCGCTCGGTCGAGCGCACCCGCATCGCGCGCGAGATGCACGACGTGCTCGCCCACCGCATCTCGCTGCTGAGCCTGCACGCGGGCGCGCTCGAGATCAAGCCGGACGCCACGCCCGGCGAGGTCGCGAAGGCCGCCGGCGTCATCCGGGCCAGCGCCCATCAGGCCCTGCAGGACCTGCGCGAGGTGATCGGGGTGCTGCGCGCCGACCGGTCCGACGGCGCTCCCGAGCCGCCGCAGCCCACCCTGGGCGCGCTGCCCGCGCTGGCCGAGGAATCGCGCTCGGCCGGCGTCAAGGTCAACCTCGACGTCCGCATCGAGCCCGCCGCCGTTCCCGACGGCACGGGTCGCGCGGCCTACCGCATCGTGCAGGAGGGGCTGACCAACGCCCGCAAGCACGCGCCGGGCACCTCGGTGCGGGTCGCCGTCGCCGGTTCGCCGGCCGACGGCCTGGCCATCGACATCCGCAACCCGTGGCCCATCGGCGGTCCGTCCGGGGCGATCCCCGGCACCGGCACCGGGCTGGTCGGTCTCACCGAGCGGGCGCTGCTGGCCGGCGGCCGGCTCAGCCACGGCCGCACCCCGCAGAACGAGTTCGTGCTGTCGGCCTGGCTGCCGTGGCCGCCGGACAAGAAGACGGCCGAGCGGGCGGGGGCAGCCGCGTGAGCGAGCCGGTGCGGGTGCTCCTGGTCGACGACGACGCGCTGGTGCGGGCCGGGCTCAGCATGATCCTGTCGGCGGCGCCCGACGTGGCGGTCGTCGGCGAGGCGGCCGACGGGGCCGAGGTGCCCGGCGCGGTGTCCCAGCACCAGCCCGACATCGTGCTGATGGACATCCGCATGCCCCGCGTCGACGGGCTGGCCGCCACCGAGACGCTGCGCAGCCGGCCCGGCGCGCCCGAGGTGATCGTGCTGACCACCTTCGACGCCGACGAATACGTCCTGCGAGCGTTGCGGGCCGGGGCCAGCGGCTTCCTGCTCAAGGACACGCCGCCGGCCGACATCCTGCGGGCCGTCCGCCGGGTCGCGGCGGGCGAGGCGATGCTGTCGCCCACGGTGACCCGCCAGCTCATCGCGCACGTGGCTGCCCCGGCTCCGCCGTCCCGCAGCCGGGCGGCCGAGCGGCTCGACCAGCTCAGCGAGCGCGAACGCGATGTGGCGCTCGCGCTCGCCCAGGGCAGCTCCAACGCCGAGATCGCCACGAAGCTGCACATGTCGATCGCCACCGTGAAGGCCCATGTCTCCCGCCTGCTGATCAAGCTGGAACTGAACAACCGTGTCCAGGTCGCCATCCTGGTGCACGACGCCGGTCGGGCCTGACGCGCCGGGCACTGCCGCGCCGGGAAGCGTCGTGCCGGGCACTGCCGCGCCGGGAAGCGTCGTGCCGGGCACTGCCGTGCCGGGCAGTGCTGCGCCGGGAAGCGTCGTACCGGGCAGAGCGCGTTGGCGACAAAGCGCCGGCCGCCCTTATCGCGCAGGTGACAGGGGCCAGAGCGGTTCCTCGGCCAGACGTTCCGACTCGCGGAGCACCCGCAGAATGTTGCCGCCGGCCAGCTTGCCCAGCTCCTCGTCCGACCACCCGCGGCCGGAGAGCTCCGTCATCAGCAGCGGGTAGCCCGACACGTCGCCCATTCCCTCGGGCAGGTCGGCCGTGCCGTCGTAGTCGCCGCCCAGTCCGACGTGATCGATACCGGCCACGTCGCGGGCGTGCTCCACATGGTCGGCGACGTGGGCCACGGTGACCGGCGGGCGCGGGTTGGCCGCGAGCCACGACGCGAATTCGGGTTCCACCACGCGATCCGGGCCGGGCCATGCGGGCAGCGTCGACAGATCCTCGCCCGGGCGCGGCGCGCGCGGCCAGTCGGCGGGGCGCGGCGGCGGGCCGAGGCGCTGCCACTGTTCGTCCGCGGCGGCCCACCAGGCCCGGTAGTCGGCCGACAGGAACGGCGCGACGAAGGTCAGCTGGATCACGCCGCCGTTGTCGCGCAGCCGCACGAGCACGTCGTCCGGAACATTGCGCGGGTGGTCGTGCAGGGCGCGGACGCCGGAGTGACTGAAGATGACGGGAGCGAACGCCGTGTCGAGCGCGGCGTGCATGGTCGCCGGCGCCACGTGCGACAGGTCGACCAGCACGCCGATGCGCTGCATCTCGCGGACGACCGCACGCCCTTCGTCGTTGAGGCCGCCGACCTGCGGCTCGCGCGCGGCGGAGTCGGCCCACGACAGGTTCTCGTTGTGGGTCAGCGTGACGTAGCGGACGCCCAGCCGGGCGAAGGCCCGCAGCACGCCGAGCGAGGTGGCCAGGCTGTGCCCGCCCTCGATCCCGATCAGCGAGGCGATCTTTCCGGCCGCGATGGCCCGCTCGACGTCGTCGGCGCTGCAGGCGATGGCGAAGTCGTCCGGGTAGGCGGCGACCATCCGGTAGACCGCGTCGACCTGCTCCATGGTCGCCACGACCGCCTCGGGCTCGCTCAGATCACCCGGCACGTAGACCGACCAGAACTGGCCGCCGACCCCGCCCGCGCGTAGCCGCGGGATGTCTGTCTGCAGCTCGGGGCGCGGCTCGTCGAGCCCGTCCACGCGGTATCCGTAGCGCCCACGCAGCTGCATGGGCAGGTCGTTGTGCCCGTCGATGATCAGTTCCATGCTGCCTGGCTACCCCGTGACAGCGCCCAAAAGCAAGACTTGAGGGAAACGGCCCGCGCAACCTGACCGCACCGGATCGGGCACTGGACGCGCACCGGACGACCCGCAATCTCTTCTCATGCCCGGCCGACAACGGCCGGACAGAGCGGGGGAGTGGGACAGTGCGTCGATCCAAGCTGAAGAAGTACTCGGTTCTGACCGCGGTGCTGGCGGGTGCCGCCGGTGTCACCGCCGCGAGCCCGGCTGACGCCGCGGCGGCGACCCTGAAGATCTCGGCGGGCGACGACGCGTACGTCTCGAGCGCCCGCGCCGGCGTCGTCTTCGGCGCCGAGACCAAGCTGGTCGCCGGCGTCTCCGGCAAGGAGACCAAGGCCTCGTTCCTCAAGTTCGCCGTCCCGGCCGGCACCAAGGTCGCCGGCGCGCGCCTCAAGCTGACCACGCAGGCCTCGACGGCCAGCAAGGTCGTCGTGCGCCAGGTGGCCGCCACGAGCTGGACCGAGCGCAAGCTGACCGCCGCCAACGCTCCGGCCCTCGGCTCGGTGCTGATGTCGGCCGTGCCCGGCGCGACCCTCAGCGTCGACCTCGGCAAGGTCGTCAAGGGCCCCGGCACGTACGCGTTCGCCCTGTCCTCGACCGGCGCCGCCGTCCGTTTCCACTCGGCCGAGGCCACCACCGGCGCCCCGGTCCTCGAAGTCACCACGCAGGGCGATGTGTCGCCGCCCGTGCCCTCGGCGCCGGTGAACAACGGCAACTGTGTGACCGACGCCAAGCTTGTTCCCTCGTGTGGCGTGCTCTGGGGCGCCGCGGCCGGTGGCTTCACCACCACGCCGCGCGACCAGGCGCTGCGGGACTGGGAGAAGCTCAGCGGCCGCACCTCGACGATCTTCCACACGTACCACAAGGGCGACGAGATCTTCCCGACCAAGTCCGAGATCGCGATGACCGCCGAGGCGGCCAACCCGCGCGTGCTGCTGACGAACTGGAAGATCGCGTACGGCTCGACCTGGGCCAAGGTCGCCCAGGGCCAGCAGAACAAGCGCATCGACGCGTTCGCCGCGCGCGCCAAGGCGTACGGCAAGAAGTTCTTCCTCGTCCTCAACCACGAGCCCGAGAACGACGTCGTGGCCAAGACCGGCTCCGGCTTCGAGGCCAAGGACTTCGCCGCCATGTACCGTCACACGATCCTGCGTCTGAAGGCTCAGGGCGTCACGAACGTCGTCAACGTCATGGCCTACATGGGCAACGAGAAGTGGATGGCGCAGAGCTGGTGGAAGGACCTCTACCCGGGCGATGACGTCGTCGACTGGATGGGCCTCGACTCGTACGTGAGCGCCGAGCCCGGCTACTACCACTACGGCAAGTTCAACGACCTGCTCGACCGGGCGCCGACCGGCGGCGGTACCAACTTCTACGACTGGGCCGTCACCAAGCACGCCGCCAAGCCGATCATGGTGGCCGAGTGGGGCGCCTACCACCGCGTCGGCAAGATCGCCGACAAGGCCCCGGTCTTCAACAGCGTCCGGCCCGAGCTGGCCAAGCGCAGCGCCATCAAGGCGATCGTCTACTTCGACACCAAGCGGGACGACGAGGGCGACCGCGACATCAGCATCAACAGCACCGCCACGGCGCTGGCTGCCTTCAAGAAGCTGGCGGCCGACCCGATCTTCAAGGTGAAGCTGGGCTGACCGGAGTTACCAGCGTTTCCCAGGACGGTCCGCGTGCCTCCTGACACGTGCTGATCCTCCGCGTTGGCCTTCCGAGCGGGGTGAATTTCCCTATCGTTGACGCGAGCGCCGGCTGCGGCGCCGACGACTTCGACGGGAGGTCCACCATGGCCAAGAAGTCCAAGAAGGACAAGAAAAAGGACAAGAAGAACAAGAAGAAGAAGTGATCCGACTTCTTCCGCGCTGCGGCGGCTCTCCCTCGGGGGGCCGCCGCAGTCATTTTCTCAACTGATGGCTGCGGATTCCGATTCTGCGGTCATGCCTGTCGGGGAGAGGAACTGATGACGTCCGGCGCCACGCTTCCCGTAGTCATTCTGGTCACCGCTGTCGTGCTGGGCCTGACGGCGCCGCCGGCCGTGATCGCGGTGCTGACCGTCCTCGTCACGACCGTGCTCGCCCTGGCCTGCGTCGTCGTGTCGCGGCGCCGATCGGGCGGCGTACGGCTGGCCTGGATCAGCCTGGGCGCCGGCATCCTGGCCAGTCTGTTCGGCCCGGGGCGGCTGGTGTTCGTGGGTCTGGCGGCGCTGTGCCTGTTCGCCATTCCGTCGCCGAAGGGCGCCAGCCGGCTGACCCGGGTGCGCAGCGCGATCGACTCGATGCTCATCGGCTTCTCGCTCTTCGTGACCTCGTACAACGTCGTGATCCAGCCGGCCCTGGCGGCCGGGCGGGCCGACGCCGTCGTGCGGCCGGTGGCCGACGTCCTGCTGGCCACGGTCGCGCTCGCCGCCCTGTCGCGGTGGAGCGCGCACTACCCGGGCTCGCGAGCGCTCGCGCCGGTCTGCTTCGGTCTGCTGACGATGGCCGTGGCCGACAGCGCGGTCATGGCCGGCGTCGGGCCTGCCCTGGCCGACGCCGGCTGGTGCGCCGGACTCGCGCTGATCCTGCTCGCCACCGTGCGCGCGGTGCGCAATCCGCTCGCCACCTACGCGCCCGACGACCAGGCGCGGGCGGGCCGGTGGTCGGTGGGCCTAGTCCTTCCGCACGTCGTGGTGGTCCTGACCCTCGTGGTGGGTGGGCTCTGGATGACCCAGGGCGGACAGGCCACGCCGGTCGGCACCTGGTGCCGCCTGGTCTGCATCCTGCTGATCGTGGTGCGCGGCGTGCTGCTGTACCGCGACAACAAGCAGCTCGCCCGCAAGCTTGAGGGCAGGGTCATCAGCCGTACGGCCGAACTGGCCACCCGGGAGCAGCGCTTCCGGGCGCTCGTCGAGCAGAGCTCCGAGTCGCTGGCCATCCTCGAGGCCGACTCGACCGTCCGTTACCAGAGCTCGTCGGTCGAACGGATCTTCGGGTTCCCGGTGTCGACGCTCGTCGGCCACCGCCTCCTCGACGTCGTCGGGCGCAAGGCGGCGCCGCAGATCCAGGCAGCCATCGACGACGTGATCGGCCGGCCCGACGGCATGACCGCCATCGAGGTGCGGCTGCCGCACGAGGACGGCACCCGCCGCCTGTCGGAAATGATCATCACCAACAAGCTCGACGACCCGTACATCCGCGGTCTCGTCTTCAACACCAGGGACATCAGCGAGGCCCGGCAGCTGCAGGACCAGCTGCGCCACGACGCCTACCACGACGCGCTCACCGGGCTCGAGAACCGCGCGCTGTTCCGCGAGCGGCTCGCCACGGCGGTCGGCGGGCAGCCGAGCCCCGAGCACGTGTCGGTGCTCTTCCTCGACCTCGACGGCTTCAAGGAGGTCAACGACAGCCTCGGGCACGCGGCCGGCGACCAGCTGCTGGTGCAGGTCGCGGCCAGGCTGCTGCGCGCGGTGCCGGCGCCGCACACGGTCGCCCGCCTGGGCGGCGACGAGTTCGCCGTGATCGTCGTGTCGCCCGACGCGCGTGCCGACGCCGAGGCGCTCGCCACCCGGATCCTCGAACACCTCGACGAGCCGTTCTCCGTCGACGGCCGCGGACTGCATGTGGGCGCCGGCATCGGCATCGCCTCGGCCGCCGACGCCGGCGACGTCGAACAGCTGCAACGCAACGCCGACCTGGCCATGTATCGGGCCAAGGATGCCGGCGGCGGCGTGTACGCGGCCTACCACCCGAACATGCACGACGCGCTCATGCAGCGGTTGTCGCTCGCCGACGACCTGCGCCTGGCCCTCGAACGCGACGAGCTGGTGCTGCACTACCAGCCCACGGTCGACCTGGCCGACGGCACGATCGTCGGCTTCGAGGCCCTGGTCCGCTGGAACCACCCGGAGCGCGGCATGGTGCCGCCCCTCGACTTCATCGGCGTGGCCGAGTCGACCGGCCTGATCGTGCCGCTGGGCCGCTGGGTGCTGGCCGAGGCGTGCCGCCAGGCGGTGGCCTGGGGCCGCCCGCTCAAGATGGCGGTGAACGTCTCGGTGCGCCAGTTCGAGGCGGGCGACCTGGCCGCCACGGTGGCCGAGGTGCTCGCCGAGACCGGCATGCCGGCCGACCAGCTGTGCCTCGAGATGACCGAGAGCGTGCTGCTCACCGACACCGACGAGAACCTCGCCCGCATCGTCAGCCTGAAGGCTCTGGGCGTGCTGCTGGCGATGGACGACTTCGGTACGGGATATTCGTCGCTGGCCTACCTGCGCCGGTTCCCGATGGACGTCCTGAAGATCGACCGGTCGTTCGTGGACCGCCTGGGCAGCGGCGACGCCGAGGACGAGACGCTGGTGCGCACGATCGTCCGGCTCGGGCAGCGGTTCGGCATGCGCACAGTGGCCGAGGGCATCGAGAACGCGGCCCAGGTCGCCGCCCTGCGCGAGATGAACTGCGACTTGGGCCAGGGCTACTTCCTGTCCCGCCCGGTCCCGGCGGTCGAGGCCACCCGTCTGCTGGAGTCCGGACTTCCGGCTCTGTCCACGGCCGCGACCCGATAGCGGTACAGCTCCGAGCTGCGCGGGGCTCAGCGCCCGCATGCGGGCCGTCTGCCGGCCGCCGATCTTCGCACGGCGTCATGAGGCACGCGGGAGGCAATTAAGCTAGCCTCCTAGGACGATATAGCGACTGGTGTCTGGCGGGACACTGTCGTGTCGCCAGGACGCCCGCTGACCGGAGGAGTCCCCGCGTCGGCTGGGCGCGGGGACTCCTCCTGAATCCGGGGCGTTGCTGGGTTGCTGGTCAGCCTGCTGGTGGGGTCAGGTCGTAGACGGTGGTGCTGCCTACGGTCGTCGCTGTGTAGTTGTCGGCGACCCAGCTGGCGATCTGGCCGGCCTGGGTGGACTCACCGCCTGCGCCGCCACTGCCCATGCCGCCGCCACTGCCCATGCCTCCGCTGGAGATGTAGTAGTGGATCTGGCCGGCGGCCACGTAGGACTGGAACTGGGCCAGCGTGGGGGAGGGGTCGCTGCCGTTCCAACCGCCCAGGGCGATCACCGAGGTGCCGCTGGCCAGTTCGAGGTCGGCGGCCGAGGTCGCGCCGCTGATGGCTGCGGACCACTTGGTGGTGCTGGCTACCAGGAGGGCGGTCAGTTCGCTGTTGTTGGCGCTCGTGCCGCCGCCCATCCCGCCGCCGCTCGGCGGGCCGCCCGCTGTGGAACCGTCGGTCTTCGACCCGGTGGCGCCTGTCGACCCGGTGCCCGACGGGTCGGCGCCGGCCGTGCCGGAGTCCGCGGACGAGTCCGTGCCGGTGCCGCCGGGGGTGGAAGAGAAGCCGGGGCCGCCGCCGGTGCGGTTGAAGCCGCCGCCCATGCCGTCGCTGGACAGGCCCGCGGGGCCGGACGAGGGGATCGAGCCTGTGTGCGGCACCGGGACGGTCGCCGCCGCGTAGGCCGCGCCGCCCGCGCCGGCCGACAGGATGGCCGCAGCCAGAAGTGCCACCGCCAGGCGCCGCAGCCGCAGGCCGGGAACCAGCAGCACCAGCGCGAGCATCACCCCCAGCCCGAGCGAGGCCCACCGCAGAGCGGGCAGCCAGTCGGTGCGGCCCAGCAGCACCCAGCCCCACACCGCGGTCGCCGCGATCATCGCCGCCAGCAGCGCGCGGGCCCACAGCCGGTCGCGGTGGAGCCACAGCACCCGGCCGCCGATGGCGACCAGCGCCGCGATGCCGGGGGCCAGCGCCACCGTGTAGTACGGGTGGATCGTGCCGCTCATGTACGAGAACGTCAGGCCCGTGACCAGCACCCAGCCACCCCACATGACCATCGCGGCTCGGGCCCGGTCGGTGCGCGGGCTCGTCCACGTGGCGGCGAGCACGGCCACCAGCGCGATCAGGGCAGCCGGCAGCAGCCACGAGATCTCCAGGCCCATGGACGATCCGAAGAGGCGGCCGATTCCGGTGGAGCCGCCGAAAGAGGCGTTTCCACCGCCGCCGTTGCCCGAGCCGCCCAGGATGCGGCCCAGGCCGTTGTAGCCGAGCGCCAGCTCCCACAGCGTGTTGTTCGTCGAACCGGCGATGAACGGCCGGGACGACGCCGGCCACAGCGACACCAGCGCGACGTACCACCCGGCCGAGACGACGAGCGCCAGGCCGGCCACCAGCAGGTCGCGGAGGCGCCGGCCGAGCCCGGCCGGCGCGGCGATCAGATAGACCAGCGCGAACCCGGGCAGCACCAGGAACGCCTGCATCATCTTGGTCAGGAAGCCGAGGCCGAGCAGCATGCCGGTGAGCGCGAGCCACTTCCACGACGCCTTCTCGACCGCGCGGACGGTCGTGTAGGCGCCGGCTGTCATGAGCAGCACGAGCAGCGCGTCGGGGTTGTCGTAGCGGAACATCAGCACCGCCACCGGGGTCACCGCGAGCGCCGCCCCGGCGGTCAGCCCGGCCGTCGTACCGAACCAGCGCTTGACCCCCGCGTAGAGGAACCAGACGGCGGCCACGCCCATGAGCGCCTGCGGGGCCAGGATCGCCCAGCTGTTCACGCCGAAGATGCGCGCGGACAGCCCCATCACCCACAGCGCGGCGGGCGGTTTGTCGACGGTGATGGCGTTGCCGGCGTCGAGCGAGCCGAACAGCCATGCCTTCCAGCTCTGCGCTCCGGCCTGCGCGGCGGCCGCATAGAAGCTGTTGCCCCAGCCCGACGCGCTCAGGTCCCAGAGATAGAGCACCGCAGCGCCGAGCAGCAGCACCACGACCGGCCAGCGGGGATCTCGGCGGGTCTTCGGCGCCTCGTGCCGGGGTGGTGAGGCGGCCGCGGGGCGTTCCATCAACGTCGTCATGACGGTAAGGCTCGGGCGTGCCCCTACGCCCGCTCTGTGCCGTGGCTGTGCGTGATCTATGAGGCCGGCCGCGAACGTCGTCTTGTAGCTGCCGGCGGTCGCAGGCCGGGATCGCGTGTTTCCGTGTGGCGCTGCGGACGGCGGGGGAGGATCCCCAGAAGGTGATGCCCGCCATGGAATACGTCGTCCGCCCGGTGATCTCCACTGCGTCGCCGTCGCCCTGACACGTTTCGTGCCAGGATTAGGCCGAGAGTCCGGGTTCGAGGAAGAGACTAGGACAATGAGCGATCACGTTTCCGACAGCACCGAATGGCAGACGCTGCAGGGCCACGCCGAGAAGTTCGCGGGTGTGCACCTGCGCGACCTCTTCGGCAGCGATCCGAACCGCGGCGAGCGCCTCACCGCGCAGCTGGCCGATCTGACGGTCGACTACAGCAAGAACCTGGTGACCGACGAGGTGCTGAGCGCGCTGCTGGCGCTGGCCGAGCGGGCAAAGCTGCGGGAGCGCACGGCTGCCATGTTCGCCGGCGAGCACATCAACGTCACTGAGGACCGTGCCGTCCTGCACACCGCGCTGCGCCTGCCCCGCGACGCCCAGCTCGTGGTCGACGGGCAGGATGTCGTGGCCGACGTGCACGAGGTGCTGAGGCGCATGGGCGCGTTCAGCGACAAGGTCCGCTCCGGCGAGTGGGTAGGCCACACCGGGCAGCGCATCAAGACGGTGGTCAACATCGGGATCGGCGGCTCGGATCTGGGCCCGGTCATGGCGTACGAGGCGCTGAAGGCCTTCAAGACGCCCGAGATCGAGTGCCGCTTCATCTCGAACATCGACCCCACCGACCTGTACGAGAAGACGCACGACCTGGATCCCGCGTCCACGCTGTTCGTCGTGGTCTCCAAGACCTTCGGCACACAGGAGACGCTGACCAACGCGACCGAGGCCCGCAACTGGCTGCTCGAGGGCCTGGGCGGTGACCAGGCGGCGGTCGCCAAGCACTTCGTGGCCGTCAGCACCAACGCCCAGCGGGTGGCCGACTTCGGCATCGACACCGCGAACATGTTCGGCTTCTGGGACTGGGTGGGCGGCCGCTACTCGCTGCCCTCCGCGGTCGGCCTGTCCGTCATGATCGCGATCGGCAAGGAGCAGTTCGCCGACATGCTCGCCGGCTACCACACCGTCGACGAGCACTTCCGCACGCAGCCGCTCGAATCGAACGTGCCGGCGCTGCTCGGCCTGCTCAACGTCTGGTACGACACGTTCCTCGGCGCGCAGTCGCACGCGATCCTGCCGTACTCGCAATACCTGCACCGCTTCGCGGCGTACCTGCAGCAGCTGACCATGGAGAGCAACGGGAAGTCGGTGCGCCTCGACGGTTCGCCGGTGACGTTCCAGACCGGCGAGGTCTTCTGGGGCGAGCCCGGCACCAACGGCCAGCATGCGTTCTACCAGCTGATCCACCAGGGCACCAAGCTGATCCCGGCCGACTTCATCGGGTTCAGCAAGCCCAACCACGACATCGGCGAGATGCACGACCTGTTCATGTCGAACTTCTTCGCTCAGACCGGTGCGCTCGCTTTCGGCCGTACGCTCGAGCAGGTGCTCGCCGAGGGCACGGCGCCCGAGATCGCGCCGCACCGGGTGATGCAGGGCAACCACCCGACCACGACGATCATCGCGGAGTCGCTGACCCCGGCGGTGCTCGGCCAGCTCATCGCCCTCTACGAGCACATCACGTTCACCCAGGGCACGATCTGGCAGATCAACTCGTTCGACCAGTGGGGTGTCGAGCTCGGCAAGGTGATGGCGAATGAGCTGGCGCCCAAGCTGACCTCGTCGTCCGCGCCGGCCACCGACGACGACTCGTCGACCAACAACCTGATCGAGCTGTACCGGTCGCAGCGCGGCCGCTGATTTCTGTCGCACCCGGGCCCTAGGGTCGTCGTATGGATGCCACGACGGCCCTGGGCCTGCGGATGACCAGCCTGTTGCTGCGCGGCAACAGGCTGGGCGGCAACACCCCGGCCAGCAACACCCCGGGCGACGTCGCCGGCATTGTCGACTGGTTCGGCGCGATGCAGGCGCAAGATGTGAACAGCGCCCTGTGGTCGCTGGGGTGCCGTCTGCCCGGCGTGACCCTGGCCCAGGTCAACGAGGCGCTCGAAGACCGATCCGTCCTGCGCACCTGGCCCATGCGTGGCACCGTCCACTTCGTCCCGGCCGCCGACGCCCACTGGATGCTCGACCTCATGGGCGTCCGCGCGCTGGCCGGCGCGGCCAAACGTCGTGACACGCTGGGCCTCGACGAGGCGACGGTCGACCGCGCGGTCGACGTCCTGGGGGCGGCGCTCAAGGGCGGCGGCCGGCTCACCCGCTCCGAGTGCATGACCGCGATGGCCGACGGCGGTGTCGAGGTCACCGGCCAGCGCGGCTACCACCTCCTCTGGTACGCGTCTCAGCGCGGCGTCACGGCGATCGCGCCCCACGTCGGCAAGGAACAGACGTTCGTGCTGCTCGACGAGTGGGTCCCCGCGCCCCACCGCCCCTCGCGGGACGAGGCGCTAGGCATCATCGCGCTGCGCTACTTCCGCAGCCACGGCCCGGCGACCCGCAAGGATTTCGTGGGCTGGACGGGCCTGACGGCGACCGACTGCCGCACGGGCGTCGCGGTCGCCGGCGATGCCCTGCAGCCGGTCGAGGTGGACGGCGTCGAGATGCTCGTGGCAGCCGTCGCGCCCGATCTCGGGCCGGGCGAGTGGCTGGCGCTGCCGGGTTTCGACGAATACATGCTCGGCTACAAAGACCGGTCGCTCATGACGGACGACGTCGACGCCATCGTTCCCGGTGGCAACGGCGTCTTCCGCTCGACGCTGGTGCAGGGCGGCCGGGTGCGCGCCACCTGGACCCGCGCGCTGACCCGCAAGGGCGTCACCGTGACCGTCGAGCCATTGACATCCTTCACCAAGCGAGATTATTCCGACGCCGCCGAGGCCCTGGCGTTCTATGCCGCCTACCTGGAGTTGCCGCTGACTGTTAAGAACCCTTGATATTCATACCGATGAACTCCATGATGTGCGTAACCGAGGTCACACACGCATCGAGGGAGTCGCCATGGGTGTTCGTCGTCGATTGCTGGCGCTGGCCGCAGCGCTGGGAGTGGCCGCCGGCGGGTTCGCCGTCGCCGTGACCGGCGGGAGCGTCGCCTCCGCCGCGGTGGCCTGCTCGGGCACGGTCTGGAGCGAGGGCCCGACCTACACCGTGGGCCAGCAGGTCACCTACAGCGCCCGCCTCTACCAGGCGCTCGTCACCCACACCGCCTGGGCCGGGACGGGCTGGAACCCGGCCGCCACCCCGACCCTGTGGCGCGACCTCGGCGCGTGTACGGGCGGCCCCACCACCCCAGCGCCGACCACGACGCCCCCGCCCACGACCACCCCGCCGCCCACGACGACTCCGCCCACCACGACTCCGCCCACCACGACTCCGCCGCCCGTCGGTTGCGCCGTCCGCGGCAAGCCCGCCGGCAAGGTGCTGCAGGGCTACTGGGAGAACTGGGACGGCGCGTCCAACGGCGTGCACCCGGGAATGGGCTGGATCCCGATCAACGACAGCCGGATCACCCAGCACGGCTACAACGTCCTGATGGCGGCGTTCCCGGTGATCCGCTCCGATGGCACGGTGCTGTGGGAGAACGGCATGGACTCCGGTGTGAAGGTGCCGACCGCCGCCGAGATCTGCGCGGCCAAGGCCCAGGGCGCCACGGTCCTGATGTCGATCGGCGGGGCCACCGCGGGTGTCGACCTCAGTTCGGCGGCCGTCGCCGACCGGTTCGTCTCGACGATCGTGCCGATCCTGCGCCAGTACAACTTCGACGGCATCGACATCGACATCGAGACCGGCCTGACCGGCAGCGGCAACATCAACCAGCTGTCGACCTCGCAGGCCAACCTGATTCGCATCATCGACGGCGTGCTCGCCGCCATGCCGTCCAACTTCGGCCTGACCATGGCACCCGAGACCGCGTACGTCACCGGCGGCAGCGTCACGTACGGCTCGATCTGGGGCTCGTACCTGCCGATCATCAAGAAGTACCTCGACAACGGCCGCCTGTGGTGGCTCAACATGCAGTACTACAACGGCTCGATGTACGGCTGCAGCGGCGACAGCTACGGCGCCGGCACCGTCCAGGGCTTCACCGTCCAGACCCAGTGCCTCAACAACGGCCTGACCGTCCAGGGCGTCACCATCCGCATCCCGTACGACAAGCAGGTCCCCGGCCTGCCGGCCCAGCCCGGCTCGGGCGGTGGCTACCTGACCCCGGCCCTGGTCACCCAGGCCTACAACAGTGTCCCCGCCATCAAGGGCCTGATGACCTGGTCGATCAACTGGGACGGCTCCAAGGGCTGGACCTTCGGCGACAACGTGAAGCGCCTCCAGGGCCGCTGACGACCGAGTCCGGACCGGTGCGACGTCACCGGTCCGGACTGCTGTCCCGCAGCATCCGCCGCGCAGCCGCCACGCCCTTCTCGGGTTCCGCGGACGCAGCCCACAGGTCCTCGAAGCGTTGCCGCCGCTTCGCTGCCAGTCGCGGGTTGGACACCGGCGCAACGTTTGAAGCGTCACGGGATCGTCCGCGTCGCCGGCCGGCAGGAACAGCCGGCGAATCCGCACCTTGCGCGCGATGGCCTGCCGCTGCCGGTCCAGATGGCGAAGTCCCAGCTCGCTCGTCCAGAATTCCCCGTCGTCCACGAAGCCGGGCGCCTGGTCGAAGGAGCTCATGCCGCATCGATGGGCCGGTGTGACGACCGCCGCAGCGGGTGTCCTTAAGTTTTGAAATACTTCGGCCGCAGTGGTGGTTGTGCAGGGCAGTCAACGGGACGCGTCAGGTCCCGGCGGAGAGGGAGCGGTCATGCAGTTCGGAATCTTCAGCGTCAGCGACATCACCACCGACCCGACCACCGGGCACACGCCGTCCGAGGCCGAGCGCATCAAGAACATCGTGACCATCGCCAAGCACGCGGAAGAGGCCGGCCTCGACGTCTTCGCGCTCGGTGAGCACCACAACGAGCCGTTCTTCTCGTCCTCGCCGACCACGACGCTCGCCTACATCGCCGCGCAGACCGAGAAGCTGCTGCTCAGCACGGCCACCACGCTGATCACCACCAACGACCCGGTGAAGATCGCCGAGGACTACGCCATGCTGCAGCATCTGTCCGGCGGGCGCGTCGACCTGATGATGGGGCGCGGCAACACCGGTCCGGTCTACCCGTGGTTCGGCAAGGACATCCGGGCCGGGATCCCGCTGGCCATCGAGAACTACTCGCTGCTGCACAAGCTGTGGCGGGAGCACGTTGTCGACTGGCAGGGCAAGTACCGTACGCCGCTGCAGTCCTTCACCTCGACGCCGCGCCCGCTCGACGAGGTGCCGCCGTTCGTCTGGCACGGCTCGATCCGCAGCCCCGAGATCGCCGAGCAGGCCGCCTTCTACGGTGACGGCTTCTTCGCCAACCACATCTTCTGGCCGGCGTCGCACACCCAGCGCATGATCGAGCTCTACCGCCGGCGGTTCGCCCACTACGGCCACGGCGACCCCGACCAGGCCATCGTCGGCCTCGGCGGCCAGGTGTTCATGCGGAAGAACAGCCAGGACGCGGTCAAGGAGTTCCGGCCCTACTTCGACAACGCCCCGGTCTACGGCCACGGCCCGTCGATGGAGGACTTCACCCGCGAGACGCCGCTCACCGTCGGCAGCCCGCAGCAGGTCATCGACCGTACGCTCGGCTTCCGCGACTACGTGGGCGACTACCAGCGCCAGCTGTTCCTGATGGACCACGCCGGCC
Source organism: Paractinoplanes hotanensis (assembly GCF_023717965.1). NCBI lineage: Bacteria > Bacillati > Actinomycetota > Actinomycetes > Micromonosporales > Micromonosporaceae > Paractinoplanes > Paractinoplanes hotanensis. The sequence continues at coordinate 130,153 of NZ_JAMQOL010000023.1, forward strand.
TGCCGCTCAAGACGGTCCTCGAGCAGCTCGACATCCTCGGCGAAGAGGTCGTGCCGGTGCTGCGCAAGGAGTTCGCCGCCCTCAAGCCGGCCCACGTGCCGGACGCGCCCACCCACGCCTCCCTGCTCGCGAAGAAGCAGGCCAAGGAGGAGGTCTCCGCATGAAGCAGCGCACCCTGGTCGTCGTCTCGGCCGGCCTGAGCCAGCCGTCGTCGACCCGCCTGCTCGCCGACCAGCTCTCCGCGGCGGCGGTCACCGCCGCCGCCGAGCGCGGCATCGAGCTCCACGTCCGCACGATCGAGCTGCGCGACCTGGCCCACGACATCATGAACCACCTGCTCACCGGCTTCCCGCCGGTGGCGCTGAAGGACGCCCTGGACGCGGTGGCCGGCGCCGACGGCCTGATCGCCGTGTCGCCGATCTTCACCGCCAGTTACAGCGGTCTGTTCAAGTCGTTCTTCGACGTCGTCGACAAGGACGCGCTGGCCGACAAGCCGGTGCTGATCGCCGCGACGGCCGGGACGGCCCGCCACTCGCTGGCGCTCGAGCACGCTCTGCGCCCGCTGTTCGGCTACCTGCGGGCGGTCGTCGTGCCCACCTCGGTCTTCGCGGCCGGCGACGACTGGGGCGCCGACTCGTCCGACGGCTTCCTGCAGACCCGCATCGTTCGCGGCGCGACCGAGCTCGCCACCGAGATCGACCGCCGCGAGCCGGCCACGGTGGCCGACCCCTTCGCGTTGACGGTCAGTTTCGACGATCTGCTGAAGTAGGGCCTTCCCTGCCTTGGCGGGCTCCGGCGGGGTACAAAGAGTCGAACCGACGAAGGAGTCACCATGGGCGAGATCGTGCTGATCCGGCACGGGCAGACCGAGTGGAGCGCCAACGGCCGTCACACGTCGTACACCGATCTCGACCTGACCGAGGAGGGCGAGCGCCAGGCCCGGGCGATCGCGCCCCGGGTCAAGGACCGCAAGTTCGTGGCCGTCGTCTCCAGCCCTCGCCGCCGTGCCCTGCGCACCGCCGAGCTGGCCGGCCTCCAGGTCACCGAGACCACCGAGGACCTGGTCGAGTGGAACTACGGCGAGTACGAGGGCATCACCTCGGCCGAGATCCACGAGACGGATCCGGACTGGTGGCTGTTCCGCGACGGCGCCACCGGCGGGGAGTCGCCGGCCCAGATCGCCGAGCGGATCGACCGCGTACTGGAAAAGGTCCGTCCGTTGCTGGACCAGGGTGACGTGGCGCTGATCGGGCACGGTCACGCGCTGCGCGTCGTCGGGGCCCGCTGGATCGGGATGCCGGCCGAAGGTGGTGGCCGGCTGAAGCTGGGCACGGCGACGCTCTCGATTCTCGGCTTCGACCACGGGCGCACCGCGATCGACGTCTGGAACGCTCCCTAGCCCAGTTGGAAGGCCCCACCGGTGGTGTCGCCGAGGGCCGGCGCGGCGATGCAGTGCAGCAGCGGAGCGCTGCCCTCGGGCAGGGCGATCGGCCAGGCATCCCGCCGCCAAGACCGGGTGGCGCCGGGGTCCTTGCTGCGCGACGCCATCACGGCCGCGGAGCAGGCGTCGGCGATCTGCTCGCGGCCCATCAGGGAGTCCTGGCGGGCCGCCGCGGCGCCGTCGGGCATCGTGAGCGCGACGAACGTCTCCCAGGTGTGCTCCTCGGCGCAATCCATCCGCGACGGCGGGTGGGCCTTGCCGCTGATCGCCGTCACCCCGCCCCAGCAGATCGGCTCGAGCGGGCAGAACCCGGTGCCGCACGAGCGGAACGGCCCGCCCGGGGTCGCGCCCGCTCCGGCAGTGGCGCCGGGTGAAGCCACGTCGGTGTCGCCGCCGCGCCTGCTCACGCCCCACCCGGCCAGCCCGCCGAGCACCAGGAGGACGGCCAGCGCCGCGAGCAGCATCCGTCCGCGGCGCCGACGGGCCGGGGCGGGCTGTCGCGCGGAGGAGACGGCACCCGGTCCGGTGGCGGCGCGGGCGGCGTCGGCCAGGGCCGCCGCGGTCGGCCAGCGGTGTGCCGGGTCGGTGGCCAGGGCCCGCTCGACCACGGCCAGGATCGGGGCCGGCAGTTGGACCCCGATGGTGCGCGGCGCCGACTGGATGCGTTGCAGGGCCACCGCGTACGGGTTGTCGCCCTCGAACGGCCGTTGCCCGGCCAGGCATTCGTACGCGGTCAGCCCGAGCGAGTAGACGTCGCTGCGGGCCGTGGCCGGCTGACCCAGCACCTGCTCGGGCGAGAGGTAACTGGGGGTGCCCAGAATCGCGCCGGAGGCGGTCAACCGGCTCGCGTCGTCGTGCCGGGCAATGCCGAAATCCGTGATCAGCACGGCCCCGTCGCGGCGAATCATCAGGTTGGCCGGCTTGATGTCGCGGTGCACGAGGCCCTGGTCGTGGATGGCCTGCAGACCGTCGGCGGCCTGCGCGATCACCCGCATGGTCGCCTCGGGTGTCATCCGTCCCGACCGGGCCAGCGCCTGAGCCAGCGACTCGCCCTCGACGAACTCCATCACCAGATAGGTGACGTCATGGCTGCGGCCGTAGTCGTGGATCGACGTCACCGCCGGATGGTTGACCCGGGCCATCGCGGTCGCCTCGGCCAGGAACCGCCGGGCGAACTCGGGGTCGCCGGCGACCGCGGGCAGCATCGCCTTCACCGCGACCGGACGCCCGAGCACTTCGTCTACGCCCCGCCACACCTCGCCCATGCCGCCGGCGCCGATCCGGTCCACCAGCCGATAGCGGTCGCCGAGCCTGAACCCGATCTGCAGCATGACCGCAAAGCTTAGGCCGGTGCGACCCCGGAAGATCACGAAGGCTTCGCATCGACGCCGCCTGATGTTGCCGTGCGGCCGCGATATTGAGCTGCGTGGAACGAAGGAATCTTCTGCGGGCAGCCGTCGCCGCGCCCGCCGCGACACTCGTCACGGCCGCGCCCGCGCACGCCACGCCGGCCAACAAGTTCGACAGCAGCAGTCCCCGCTTCGCGATCGCGGTGCTGCCCGACACCCAGTACCTGTTCGACGCCGACAGCGCCGACCCCGCGCCCCTGCGCGAGACGTTCGGCTACCTGCTGGAGCAGCGCGCCGAGGACAACATCGCCTTCCTGACCCACCTGGGCGACGTCACCGAGCACGGCACCGAGCAGGAGATCGTGCTGGCCGGGCAGACGTTCTCCAGGATCGACGGCAAGCTGCCGTACAGTGTGCTGGCCGGCAACCACGACATCGACGGCTCCAAGGACGACCAGCGCGGGCCCAGCGCGTACCTGTCGACCTTCGGGCCGCAGCGCCAGCGCCGGTCGAAGACGTTCCTGGGCGCCTCGAAGGACGGCTACAACAGCGCCCATCTGCTCGAAGCGGCGGGCCGGAAGTGGCTGATTCTGGCGCTCGATTGGCGCATCTCGGACAGCGGCCTGGCCTGGGCGCGCGAAACGCTCACCAAGCACCAAGTTCCGACGATCGTCACGACCCATGACCTCGCCTACGCGGACGACGGGGGGCTGGCATACCTGTCGGGCAACGGCCAACGGCTCTGGGACCAGCTCATCAAGGGCAACGACCGGATCTTCCTGACGCTCAACGGGCACTACTGGCCGCCCGGCCGCACGGTCCTGAAGAACGACGCCGGCCACGACGTGCACGTCCACATCACGAACTACCAGGACAGGTACTACGGCGGCGCCGGCATGATCCGGCTCTACCGCTTCGACCTGGTGCGCAACCGCATCGACGTCGAGACGTTCGCGCCGTGGTTCCTCGCCCGCGACCCCGCCCGGCGCACCCCGCTCGAGGCCGAGACGATCGAGCTGACCAGCGACGTCGACCGGTTCAGCCTCGACTTCGACTTCGGCGCGCGCTTCCCGCAGGCCCAGCCCGCTCCGCGGCCGGCCGCCCAGGTGGTCGACCGGCACACCGCCGCCTACTGGCGGTTCGACGAGAAGGGCCAGTCGGTCGCCGACGGCGCCACGATCAGGGACCTCAGCGGTCGCGGCAACCATCTCACCGTACGGCGTCTCGCGAACAGCACCGACCAGACGCTCACCGTCTCGGCCGAGCACCACCCCGGCGCCCCCGCCCACGCCAGCCTGCGCTTCGACGGCGGCAAGGGCCCCGACCGCGGCGCCACCCTGCAGACCGCGGCCGGCGCCCCGATCACCACGGCCAAGTTCCTCGACGGCTACACGATCGAGGCGTTCGTCAAGCTGCCCGAGCCGTTCGAGGGCGACCACGCCTGGATGGGCATCCTCAGCTGGGAGGGCCGGGCCGGCGACGCGGGCAAGCACAGCGGCTGGTCCGATCTGGAGCCGACGTGCAGCCTGAACGTCTCGGGTGAGCGCTTCCTGCAGTACGTGCTCTACTCCGAGATCGGCGACCACAACCCGACCTCGTGGAGCCACGCCCTGCCGACCGGCGTCTGGCAGCACCTGGCGGTCGTCAACGACGGCCGGCGCTCGGTCGTCCACGTCAACGGCTCGAAGATCGCCCGCAACCCCACCCAGCCCGCGCGCGGCATCGCCACGCTCGGCCGGCCCTTCGTGATCGGCGCGACGTCGTTCGACCTGAAGTACGGGCAGGGCTTCTACGGCTGGATCGGCGATGTGCGGATCACCGGACGGGCCCTGCGCCCGGAGCAGTTCCTGCCCGGCGGCCACTTCCGCTGATCTTGGGGCAGGCCGATGATCGGGGGATGGACAGGAAGGCCCGGGGCCTCGCGCTGCTGGTGGCGGGCGCCTTCTTCATGGAGGTCCTCGACGCGACGGTGATCGCCCCGGCGGCGCCGCACATCGCCGAGGACCTCGGGGTGCAGCCGGTCACGGTGAACGTGGCGATCACGGCCTACCTGCTCACCCTGGCCGTGTTCATCCCGATCAGCGGCTGGCTGACCGAGCGGTTCGGCGCCCGCCGCGTCTTCACCGTCGCGATCGTCGTGTTCACGCTGGCCTCGGCGGGTTGTGCCCTCGCGGTCAACCTGCCGATGCTGGTGGGCACCCGGATGCTGCAGGGCGTCGGCGGCGCCCTCATGGTGCCGGTCGGCCGCCTGGTGGTGATCAGGACAACGGCCAAAGCAGATCTGGTACGCGCCATCGCGTACCTGACCTGGCCGGCGCTCACAGCCCCGTTGCTCGCGCCCGCTCTCGGCGGTGTCCTGAGCACGTACGCGTCCTGGCGCCTGATTTTCCTCGTCAACATCCCGCTCGGCCTGGCCGCCCTGGTCGTGGCCCGCCGCCTGTTTCCCGACGTCCGTTCCGACGGCCCCGGCCGCCTTGACTGGCGTGGCTTCCTGCTGGTCGCCGCGGGCACAGCCGCCCTGATCGCCGGCCTGGAAGGCGTGGCCGAACAGCACCCCCGCTGGCCCCTGGCGACAGCCCTGCTGGTGGCAGCGGCCGCAACCCTGATCGTCACCGTCCGCTACCTGCGGCGCACCCCGAAACCCCTGGTCGACCTGAGCATCCTGCGCGTACGCACCTACCGGGCGACCGCCCTGGGCGGCTCCGTCTTCCGCGCCGTCATCAACGCGATCCCGTTCCTGCTGCCCCTGTTCTTCCAGCTCGGCTTCGGCTGGACCGCGGCCCAGGCCGGCCTGGTGGTGATCGCCCTGTTCGCCGGCAACATCGGCATCAAGCCACTGACAACGCCCCTGATGCGCCGCTTCGGCATGCGCCCGGTCATGTGCGGCGCCGTCGTCGCCTCCGCCGCCTGCCTGCTGGCCCTGGCCACCCTGACCGGGTCGACGCCGTTGCCCCTGGTCCTGCTCGTGCTGGCGCTGAGCGGCGTCTTCCGCTCGATCGGCTTCAGCACCTACAACACGGTCGCCTTCGCCGACGTCCCACCCACCCGCATGACCAGCGCCAACACCCTGATGTCAACCATCCAGGAACTGGGCGCCGGCCTCGGGGTCGCCGTGGGCGCCCTCCTCGTACGCCTGGGAGCCACCGTCACCGACGGCGCCGAGCCCCGTTTCCGGATCGCCTTCCTGGCCCTGGCCATCCTCCTGGCGATCCCCGCCGTGGAAGCCTTCCGCCTCCCGAGAACCGCCGGAAACGTCGTAGCCGGCCGCTCGACGTCCTGATCGCCGCGGCCGGGAACGCCACGCCGTACCGGCCGCGGGCCGGGCAGTTGATCTACCAGGAGAGCTGGATGATCGACATCGACCCGGCCGGCGGGAGGCCGTACCGGGAACGCGGGGAAACGTGGATCGAACCCGGCCACGACGGCCTGTGTCCCCGGCAGATCCGATTCCGCCGGCCTGGGCGCCGCGCGCGGCCGGCGGTGTCGTCCCGGAACCGTCGAGCGCGCAGAACGTTGTGGGCGGTCGATCCGGCCCTGATCCGGCGCGACCTCTACCGCTTCAGCCTGGTGGAGAACGTGGGGGAGCGAGGGTGAGGCCGCTCAGCGGAGGCGCAGCGTGAGGACCGTGCCGCCGATCTCGATCGTGTCGCCGGGGCGCAGGTCGACGGTGGCGATGGGGTGGCCGTTGACCCGGGTGCCGTTGTGCGAGCCCAGGTCGGTCAGGGTGATCCGGTCGTCGTGGACCTCGATGATCAGGTGACGGCGGGAGACGCCGGGGTCGCGCAGGCGCACGCCGGCCTCGCGGTCGCGGCCGAGCACGGTCAGCCCCGACGGCAGGCCCCAGGCCTGACCCTCGGCGCTGACCAGCGTCACGACCGCGTCGTCGGGGGCCGGCGCGGGGCGCGGGGGCGGCGGGTCGGGTTCGAGCAGCGCGGCCACCCGGAACGTGCCGGTGTCGAGGTCGTCGCCCTGGAAGACCTCGACCGAGATGTCGCCGTAGACGATCCAGGCCTGCTCGGCGATCAGCGCCGCCTGGTGGGTGGCCAGCTCCTGCGCCAGCCGGGCGGCGTGCGGGGCCCATCGCCGGTGGTCGTAGGCGGAGAGGCCGACCGTGTAGTGGTTGGGCACCATCGTGCGGCCGCCCGCCAGCAGCGCCTTGTGCCGCTCGGCCTCGCGGCGCATCGCGTCCAGGATGTCGTCCGGGCGCACCGCTCCGGAGGGCTCGAGCCTCTCGAGCCCCACACGTTCGGGCGCAGCGGTCACGGCGTCATCCAGACGGGTCGTACGTCACGGCAGCTGACGAGTATGCCAGGCGGACGCCGCCACGATCAGGAGACTGTCGCGCGGATGTCTCCCAGGCCCCGGGCCACGAGGAACTTGCCGCCGTCGGCCAGCCGGTCCGACCAGGTTTGCGCCGTGGTGTCCCACCGGCGCCACAGCCGGCGGTCGGTGTGGACGGTCACCCGGGCCGACTTGCCGGGCTCGACGGTCACGGCGGTCCAGCCGACCAGGCGTACGGGCTCGTCCGGCTCCACCGGCCGCAGGTAGACCTGCACGACCTCGCGGCTCTCGTGCCGCCCGACGTTCTTCACGGTCACCGTGATCGACGGCGCGTCGCCGGTCACCAGCCGCACGTCGCTGTACTCCCACTCGCCGTAGCCGAGCCCGTGTCCCAGCCAGAACGCCGGCTCGGGGGCCCGGCCCGCGAAGTGGCCGCGGTAGCCGATGAAGGTGCCCTCGCCGTACTCGAGCCGGCCGTCGACCGGCGTCACCGACCACGCCGGGGCCGCCCCGTCGGCCGCCGGGAACGTGGTGACCAGCCGGCCGGCCGGTTCGATGTCGCCCAGCAGGGCCGCGGCCACGGCGTGCCCGCCCTCCTGACCGGGCAGCCCGGCCCACAGCACGGCGTCGACCCGGGGCAGCCACGGCATGAGCACCGGCGTGGCCGCGTTGACGACCACGACCGTACGCCGGGCCGCTCCGGCCACCGCTTCGACCAGCGCGTCCTGGGCGCCGGGCAGCCGCAGAGTGGTCTTGTCGACCGATTCCGTCTCCTGCTCCTCGGTGAGGCCGACCACGACCACGGCCACGTCGGCGCCCGCGGCCGCCCGCACGGCGTCGTCGATCACGTCGACCGTCTCGCGCGACGCCGCGTTGCCGATCAGCCCGTACAGCCCCATGCCGTCGATCGTCACCTCGGCCTCGAGGCGGTCCGGCGCCGTCGACGGGACGAACGTGCGGGTGGGCGGGGTGAGCACCTCCTCGCCGATGCCGCTGCCCGAGGCGCGCAGCGGGAACGACGTCCCGTCGGACAAAGTCCAGTCGCCGACACCCATCACGCCCAGTTCGGCCGGCCCGTCGCTGTGCACGTCGGCCACCAGGCGGGCCGCGGCGACGGTTCCGGTGAAGCCGTCGTCGTCCATGCCGATCATCGTCTTGGCCTGCGCGCAGTAGCGCCGCTCGAGCTCGCCGCCCGCGGCGTCGTAGAGGATGACGTCGATGCCCGGCTGCCCGTTCGAGGGCGCGGTCAGGAAGCCGTCCCGGGCCGGCACGGGCTGCGTCCGCACGGCCACGCCGTCGACCGCGGTGACCCGGTCGCCGAGCAGCGCGCTCAGCCCCTCGGCCACGCTGACCTGGTACGGCGGGTTCACGCCGGCCGAGCCGCCGCCCATGGTGATCGTCTCGACCGCGTGCCGCCCGATCAGCGCGACCCGGGCCGACCGGTCCAGCGGCAGCAGGTCGCGGTCGTTCTTGAGCACGGTGATGCCGCGCGCGGCCAATCGGGTCAACTGCTCCCGCCGTACGCGGGAAGTGGGAACGGGAAGGTCGGCCGGGTACTCGCGGGGGGCGCCGAGCGCGCCCACCCGCTCGGCCAGCCGCAGCAGCCGCGTCACGTGGTCGTCGATCACCGCCTCGTCGACCTCGCCCGCCCGCACCGCGGCGGTCAGCGCGTCGCCCCACGGCCCGTCCGGCCCCGGCATGACCAGGTCGAGCCCGCCGTTCGCGGCCGGCGCCACGGTCTTGGTGGCGAACCAATCCGACATGATCAGGCCCGGGTAGCCCCAGGCGCCCTTGACCACCTCGTTGTTGATGTGGTGGTTCTCGGTCGAGGCCACGCCGTTGACGTCGTTGTACGCGCCCATGACCGACCACGCGCCGGCGTCCTCGATCGCGATCTCGAACGGCAGCAGGTAGAGCTCGTGCAGCGTCTTGCCGTCGACGACCGAGTTGACGGTGTTGCGCTCGGTCTCGCTCTCGTTGGCGACCAGGTGCTTGAGGCACGCGCCGACGCCGCTGTCCTGCAGGCCGCGCACGTAGGCGGCGGCCAGCCTGCCGGTGAGCAGGGGATCTTCCGAGTACGCCTCGAAGAGCCGCCCGCCCAGCGCCGTGCGGTGCAGGTTGATCGTCGGGCCGAGCACGACGTGGATCCGCTGCGCCATCGCCTCCTCGGCGAGGAGCTGCCCGACCTCGTACGCGCTCTGCTCGTCCCAGGCCGAGGCCAGCAGCGTCGCGTTGGGGAACAGGGTGACCACCCGGCCGCCGGTGAACTTCAGGCCGCGTACGCCGGTGGGGCCGTCGGAGAAGCGCATCTCGTGCAGCTCGATCGACGGCTCATCGGCGAGCGTAAATGCCGAAGCGCCGGTGAGCAGGCGTACCTTGGCCGGAAGGTCGAGCGACTTGACGAGGGCGGCGAGGTCGGACGTCATGTCCTCATGGTTACACGTGTAAGTTTGGTTGTCATGGCCGACTCCACCACCAAACGAGTCACCAGCGCGGACGTCGCCAAGCTGGCCGGAGTGTCCCGCGCGACGGTCAGCTATGTCCTCAACGACACGCCGCGCCAGACCATCTCGCCCGGCACCCGCGACCGGGTGCGCGACGCCGCCGCCCAGCTCGGCTACTCGCCGTCGGCCGCCGCGCGCACCCTGCGCACCGGCCGCTCCGACGTGGTGCTGTGCCTGCTGCCCGACTGGCCGATCGGCCCCGAGGTGGGCTCCAGCCTGCGCCACCTGTCGGCCGCGCTGGCCCGGCACGGCCTCACCCTCGTCGTGCATCCCGGAAACCGCGAGGACCGCCCGATGTCCGAGCTGTGGAAGGCGATCACCCCCGCCGCTGTCATCGCGTACACCGGCTTCTCGGAAGCCGAGACGGCGGCCATGCGCTCGGCCGGGGTCACGCTGGTGGTGGCCCTGTCGCGCCGCGACCGGGGGCGCGAGCTCGCCGTGCCGCAAGAGCTCGTCGGGCGCCGGCAGGCCGAGCACCTCGCCCGGGCCGGGCACACGCGGCTCGGCTACGCCTATCCCGACGACCCCCGGCTACGGTTCTTCGCCGAACCGCGGCTGGCCGGCGTCCGCGCCGCGTGCGCCGCGCTCCGCCTGCCGACGCCGGTCGGGCTGACGGTTCCGCTCGACCCGGCGGCCGCTTCCGAGGCCGTACGGCGGTGGCAGGCGACCGGCGTGACGGCCGTCTGTGCCTACAACGACGAGGTGGCGCTGGCCGTGCTGGCCGGCGCACGCCGGGCCGGGCGGTCCGTCCCCGGCGACCTGGCCGTGATCGGCGTCGACGACATCGTGCCGGCCCGCCTGTCCGACCCGCCGCTGACCACGGTGACCACCGACCAGGCGGTGGCCGGCGCCCACCTGGCGGCCACGGTGGTGGCCGCCATGAGCGGCCGGGCCGCGCCGACGCTGCCCGCGGCCGACATCGTGCGCGTGGTGGCCCGCGAATCGGTCTGAACAGCGAACCCACAGGCGGGGCACATGGGTGACTCAGGCGGCGGGCGAAGGGTGAAGGGGTACCGAGAGCCCGCCGAAAGGGGGATGAGCGCCGTGCTCGTTTCGCTGAACAGCAACACCGGCCACCGCGACTTCACCGCGACCGCGACCGACCTGCCGATCAACCCGGCCGGCCTGCCCGCCGCCGTGGCCGGCCCCCTGCCCGTCGTGGCCTATCTGGGCCATCCCGGTCGCGTGGCCGGCCTGCCCCAGCACCTGCCGCCCGGCTGGTCCCTGCGCCGGGCAGCCGGCCTCGACGACATCGGCGCCGACGAGATCGTGCTGATCGCCGCGGGCCAGGTACACGACGTCGAGGCGGCCCGCCGCGTCCTGCCGCGCCGCTCGATGATCGTCGCTCTGGTCGACGAGGAGGCCCCGGCCGAAATGGTGGCCGGTGTGCTGACCGCCGGCGCCGACGCCTGCGTCCGCGGCGGCCAGCCCGCCATCCTCGCCGGCCACCTGGTCGCCTGCCGCCGCCGCGACCGTGCCGGCCGCTGGTCCCGGCTCGACGAACAGTCCCGCCGCTACTGACACCGAGCCGCGCCGACGTTGCCACCAGGGGGGGCATGGGGCAACGCCGGCGCGGAGCATTCTCAGGTGGCCGGCGCGGCACTCGCCGCCGGCCGGAGCACCTGGCAGGCCTCGATGGCCTTCTTCACCGTGGCGTCGTCGGTGTCCAGGGCGGACGGGTCGGTGACGCCGTTCTCCTTGAGGCAGTTGTCGTAGGCGGCGTTCCGCCCGTCGCCCCGGTTGCCGTTGCCGCCGCCGGGTCGTCCGGACGGCAACACCGACGAGCACGCCTCCTGCGCCTTCTGCCAGGTCGCCTCGTCGACACCGTCCGGCTTGCCGAACATGCCCCCACCCGGGAAGCCGCCACTGCGTTCCGGCCTCGGCGCACCGGCGCTGCCCTCCGGCCGGGGCATCCCCGACGGGAAGCCGGCGCCGTCAGGGCCACCCGACGGCCGCGTCCGGGGCCCGCCCGACGGCATGGTCATGGTGACGCCGTTCTTCTGCAGGCATTCGGTGTACGCGGCGAAGGCGTTGTTCCGCTCGCCGCCCGTGGCGTCACCCCCACCGGCATCGTCGGAGCCCGACGCGCCCCCGCAGGCCGCGGCGAACACGACAGCGGCGGAGGCCACGAGCAGCCCCGCCGCCCGGCGATACACCTGAGAACCGGGTCTGGTCACAATGCCTTCTCTCCTCGGCCGCGAATGTCGCACCACACCCAAGCCGCCCCACCTCGCCGCCAGGTGGGCGCAGCCTCGGAGTCGCCTCGGAGCCTCGTGTGCGCACCCTGTGTCCACCCTCTCCGAGGGAACTTCGAGGTGGGTTGGAGGCGGCGGCGAGGAGGAGACATGACACTTCCCGGCCATGGGTGAAGCACTGGGCGGCCGGCGGCGCTGGATCTGGGGTGCGGTGGCGGTCGTTGTGCTCGCGCTCGCCGGGTTCGGGGTGGTGCGGGCGGTGACGGCGGATGCCACCGGCGAACCGGAGGCGGCCTCGATCGTGGCCGTGGACAAGGGCACGGTGACGACCGAGGTGGCGACCACGGGCACGGTGCAGCCGGCGCAGACGCGCAGCCTGGGGTTCTCGGTCGCCGGCACGGTCGAGAGTGTCGCCGTGCGGGCCGGGACCAGCGTCACCGCGGGTCAGGTGCTGGCCAAGGTCGACGACACGGACGCGGCCGAGGCGGTCGGGGACGCGCAGGACTCGCTGGACGACGCGGAGGACGCGCTCGCCGAGGCCGAGGACAACGCCGCGAACGCTGCGACCGGCGACGGCTGCGGCTCGAACGTCGCCGCCGGGTATGCGGTTGCCGCCACCACAGCCTCGACGCGGTCGCTCACCTTCGGCGCCACGCCGAAGCCGACGAGCACCGCACCCACGCCGACGCGAAGCGCCACGCCGACGGTAAGCGCCACGCCCACGACAGGTGCGACGCCGACCACACCCACGGGCCCGACCAGGACCGGCGTGCCCACCGGGACCACCGCTCCGACCGGATCCGCGGCCCCCGGGCGGTCCGGGAGCGGCGGAAACCCGAGCGGAAACCCCGGCGCTGGTGCGAGCTGCGCCGCAAGCGGCGGCGGCAGCCAGCAGGGCGGCGCGCAGCAGCAGGGCGGCGGCGACGCCATCCTCAGCGCCGAGCAGCGGGTGACCCAGGCCAGAACGGCCCTCGAGAATGCCGAGGAAGCCCTGGCCGGCGCGACGATCAAGGCGCCCATCGCGGGCCGCGTCCTCAGCGTGAGCGGCAAGGTCGGCAGCCAGATCACCGCCGGTAACAGCTTCATAACGCTGGCCGACGTCTACGACATGCAGATCAGCGCGAACTTCCCCGAGGCCGACGCCGACCGCCTGGCCGTGCGGCAGAAGGCCGTCGTCACTCTGGCCGACCGGGCGGGCGCCGAGATCCACGCGTCCGTCGTGCAGGTCGACCCGGTCGGCACCAGCGACGGCACGATGGTCCGCTACGGCGTGCTGCTCTCCTTCGACGACAAGCCCGAGGATCTGCTGGTGGGCCAGAGCGCCTCGGTCCGGGTGACGACCGGCGCCAGGAGCGAGGTGCTGCGCGTGCCCAGCGCCGCCGTTCACGACGTGGCCGGCGATAAGGGCGTCGTCCGGAAGGGCAACGCGGCGATCGAGGTGACGATCGGGCTGCGCGGCGACCAGTACACCGAGATCATCAAGGGCTTGTCGGCGGGTGACGAGATAGCCCGCACGTGGTGATACAGCTGACTCCACACAAGTTCATAGGCAATTCCTAGGCGGCGTTGGTACTCCTTCGACGTGCTGACTGAACCCCGCGCTGCGACGCGCACTGCCAAGGTGCTGGTCGTCGACGACGAGCCCAACATATCCGCGCTGCTCAGCGCGACCCTGCGCCTCGTCGAGTTCGACGTCCGGGTGGTCGAGACCGGCCACCGTGCCCTCGTCGCGGTCGAGGAGTTCGCGCCCGACCTCGTCATCCTCGACGTGATGCTGCCCGACCTGAACGGCTTCGACGTGGCCAAGCGGCTGCGGGCCACCGGCTCGCGGGTGCCGGTTCTGTTCCTCTCCGCGCGCGACGCCCTGGAGGACCGCATCTCCGGCCTCTCGGCCGGCGCCGACGACTACGTCACCAAGCCGTTCAGCTTGGAAGAGGTCGTGCTGCGGATCCGCGCCATTCTGCGCCGCACCCAGGGCGAGCCGGATGCGGCGCCGGCCGGCGGGGTGCTGCGCTACGCCGACCTCGAGATGGACGAGGACGCCCACGAGGTGCGCCGGGCGGGCCGCGTCGCCGACCTCTCGCCGACCGAGTTCAACCTGCTGAAATACCTGCTGATCAACGCGGGCCGGGTGGTCAGCAAGGCGCAGATCCTGGACCGGGTGTGGAAGTACGACTTCGGCGGCGACGGGCGCATCGTCGAGTCGTACGTCTACTACCTGCGCCGCAAGATCGACAAGGTCGGCCCGCCGCTCATCCACACCGTCCGCGGTGTCGGCTACTCGCTGCGCCTGCCGCGTGGCGACGACTGACATGCGGCGCTGGAGCCACTGGACCCTTCGTTCCCGTCTCGTGCTCGTGGTGGGGGTCCTCACCGCGGTCGCGCTGCTCAGCGCGAACGTCGCCGGGTTGCTGCTGATCCGCTCCTACCTGGAGGCCCGCATCGACGACCAGCTGCGCGGCATGTCACGCATGCTGGCCAATCCGCCGCCGGACTACACCGTCTCGCCGACTCTGCCCGATGCCCGCTACTCGCGCTACGCCCGTCCCGACGACGCCAAGCCGCTGAAGAACCTCGGCCCCGACCAGGTCATCTACCGGTGCGACGGCAACGGCGTGCTGATCCCGGAGTTCAGCTCGTCGGCCAACCTCGGCCGGCCGCCGATCCCCGTGACGAGCGCGCTGAGCACCGATGGCCCGTACACCGTCAGCTCCAGCGACGGCAGCACCGAGTGGCGGATGATCGCCGTCGCGAACGTGGGCGGCGGCGGTTTCACGGTGGCCGGGGTCTCGCTGGCCGAGGTGGACCAGACGACCGACCAGCTGCTGCTGATCGACGTCGGCGTGAGCGTGCTGGTGCTGGGCCTGCTCGGTCTGGGCGCGGCTTTCGTCGTACGGCTGGGGTTGCGGCCCTTGACCGCCATGGAACGCCTGGCCGCCGACATCTCGGCGGGCAACCTGAGCGGCCGGGTGGCCGACACGGATCCGCACACCGAACCGGGCCGCCTCGGCCTGGCGCTCAACTCGATGCTGGGCCGGATCGAGACCGAGGTCGGCGCCCGCACCGCGTCCGAGCGCCGGATGCGCCAGTTCCTGGCCGACGCCTCGCACGAGCTGCGTACGCCGCTGACCTCGATCCGCGGCTTCGCCGAGCTGTACCGGCGCGGTGGTGTCACGCCCGGCCCGGCGCTCGACCGCATCGAGTCGGAGGCGGGCCGGATGAGCGTGCTGGTCGAGGACATGCTGATGCTGGCCCGGCTCGACCAGCAGCGCCCGCTGGCCCGGCGCCCGGTCGACCTGCTCGAGGTGGCGGCCGACACGATCCGGGACGCGCACGCCCGCGCGCCCGAGCGGACGGTGCTGCTGTCCGGCCTGCGCGACGACGACGACACGTTCGACCCGGCCACGGTGCTGGGCGACGAGCACGCGCTGCGGCAGGTCGCCACCAACCTGGTCGCCAACGCGCTCCAGCACACCCCGAAGAACGCCCGCATCACCGTACGGGTGGGGGTGATGCCCGCCCGGCCCCCGGCGCCCGGCAGCGTCGTCTCCGGCGTGGTCACGCCGGTCGGCGCCGAGGTCGCGGTGCTCGAGGTGACCGACAACGGGCCCGGGATTCCCGCGGAGCACGCCCCACGGGTCTTCGAGCGGCTCTACCGCGCCGACCCCAGCCGTTTCCGCGGCAAGGGCGGCGGTTCCGGGCTGGGCCTGTCCATCGCGGCGGCGCTGGTGCACGACCACGGCGGCTGGGTCGAACTCGATCCGGCGCCCGGCGGGGGCGCGACCTTCCGGGTGGTGCTGCCGGCAACCGTGCTCTGAGGTGGCTCCCAGGTTGCCCCGAAGCTCCTCCGAGCCCCGGCCGCCACAGTGTCCGGCATGCCTGCGCGCCTCACCCTGCGACGTCCCGCGGTGGCGGTCAACACCGCCCTCGGCGTCGTCCTGCTGGCCGGGGGTTTCTGGGCCTACCGGACCCTCGCCGGTGACGACACACCAGCCGCTGCCGCCTCGACCCGCACGGTTGCCGTGCAGGAGGGAACAGTCACCAGGACGGTGACCGCCGACGGGACGGTCGAGAGCGCCGCCACGGCGACCGCGAGTTTCGCCACCGGCGGCACCGTCACCTCCATTTCCGTACGGGTCGGTCAGAAGGTCGCCAAGGGGCAGGTGCTCGCGAAGGTGGACCCGGCCGACGCGCAGCGCTCGCTGGACGCGGCGAACGCCGACCTCGACGCGGCCCGGGACGCGGTCGATCGGGCCGAGGACGCCGGCTCCGACACGTCCAATGCCGACAACGAGGTCGAGCAGGCCGAACTGGCGGTGGACGAGGCCGAGGCGGTGGTCGACGGCACCGTCCTCACGGCGCCGATGGCCGGCACGGTCACCGCGGTCAACGGCACGCTGGGCAGTTCCTCCGGGGGTGGCTCCAGCGGCAGCAGCGGCCAAGCGTCGGCCGCGCAGCAGGAGTCGTCCTCGTCCACCGGCTTCATCGAGCTCCAGGACCTGACGAAGATGCAGGTCACAGCCGCCTTCGCCGAGGCCGACGCGACCATGCTCAAGGAGAAGCAGCCCGCCACGATCACATGGAACGCGCTCGACGGCACGTCGGCCACGGGCCGGGTCAGCGCGATCGACCCGTCCGCCACGACCGCCAACGACGTCGTCACGTACGGCGTCACGCTCTCGCTCGACAAGGTGCCGGCCGGTGTCAAGGCCGGGCAGACCGTGAGCGTCGCGGTGACCACCGGCAGCGTCCGGAACGTTCTGATGGTCAGCTCCTCGGCGATCACCACGGTCGGCAACCGGCATTCGGTGACCGTGCTGAACGGCGCCGCCGAGGAGGTCCGCCCGGTCGAGATCGGTCTCGAGGGCGACAGCGCCACCCAGATCACCTCGGGCGTGTCGGCGGGGGAGCGGGTCGTGCTGCGGGCGACGTCCACCACCACGGGGGAGACCGGCACCCGCGGCGGCTTCCCCGGCGGCGGGACCGGAGGCTTCCCGGGCGGCGGAACCGGGGGCCTGCCGGGCGGCGGGGGCCCGCGATGAGCCGGCCGGTTCTCGACGTACGAGATCTCACCAAGCGGTACGGCGAGGGCGAGGCCACCGTGCACGCGCTGCGCGGCGTGTCGATGACCGTCGGGCGCGGCGACTACGTGGCGATCATGGGCTCGTCCGGCTCGGGCAAGTCGACCCTGATGAACATCCTGGGCGCGCTCGACGTGCCGACCTCGGGCGCCTACCTGCTGGACGGCGTGGACGTCAGCGAATTGGCCGACCGGCAGCTGGCCCTGGCCCGTAACCGGCTGATCGGGTTCATCTTCCAGGCGTTCAACCTCATCCCGCGTACGAGCGCCCTGGCCAACGTCGAGCTTCCCCTCGCGTACGCCGGGATCAAGCCGAAACAACGACGGCGCCGCGCCCTGGCCGCCCTGGAGGTGGTCGGACTCGCGGACCGGGCCCGCCATGAACCGAACCAGCTCTCCGGCGGCCAGCAGCAGCGCGTGGCGGTGGCCCGGGCGCTGGTCACCGAGCCGGCCCTGCTGCTGGCCGACGAGCCGACCGGCAACCTCGACACCCGCTCCACCGACGACGTGCTGCAGGTGTTCGACCAGCTCAGCGCGGCCGGCCGCACCATCGTGATCATCACGCACGAGCCCGACGTCGGCGCGCGCGCCAAACGCCTGATCCGTCTCGTCGACGGCCGGATCGTCCACGACGTCCGCCAGAGCCCGGTGGGTGTCGCATGACCTTCTCCGAAGTCGTCCGCTTCGCCCTGCGCGGGCTGTCGGCCAACAAGCTGCGTTCGTCGCTGACCATGCTCGGCATCCTGATCGGGGTGGCCGCGGTGATCCTGCTGGTCGCGGTCGGCAACGGCTCGGCCCGGGCGATCAGCGACCGCATCGAGGCGCTGGGCACCAACACGATCACCGTGATGAGCACCAGCCGCACCGGCTCCGCGCTGACCGAGAAGATGGCCGGCGCGCTGGTCGATCCCGTGCTCGCCCCCGACGTGAAATCGGTGTCACCGGTGGTCAGCGCGTCGGCCACGGTGACCTACGAGGGCTCCGACCACGAGGTCAGCACGTTCGTGGGCGCCACGCCGAGCTGGTTCACCGCGTCCAACACGCCGGTCGGGCGGGGCGCGGCGTTCACCGCGGACGACGAGGCGCAGGGCCGGCGCGTCGTGGTGATCGGGCAGACGGTGGCCGAGGAGCTGTTCCCCGGCGCCGACCCGATCAACAGGCAGGTCACCGTGGGCGGGGCGCTGTTCACCGTGGTCGGGGTGCTCGACCAGAAGAGCTCGACCGGCTTCCAGGACGCGAACGACACCGCCGTGGCCCCGCTGACCGCCGTGCGGCAGGTGCTCACCGGCTACGGCCCGCTCACGTCGATCCTGGTCGAGGCGGTCACCCCGGCCAAGGTCGACGCTGTGCAGTCCCAGGTGTCGGCGATCCTCGACCAGCAGCTGGACGTGGCCGGCAATGCCAGTACGCCGTACCGGATCCAGAACGCCTCGCAGCTGCTCGAGACCCAGACCGAGACCGCCGACACCTTCACCACCCTGCTCGGGGCGGTGGCCGCGATCAGCCTGCTCGTCGGCGGCATCGGCATCACCAACATCATGCTGGTCACGGTGACCGAACGGACCCGCGAGATCGGCATCCGCAAGGCGCTGGGCGCACCCCGACGCACGATCCTGACCCAGTTCCTGATCGAGGCCACCCTGCTCAGCGTGATCGGCGGCGCCCTCGGCGTGGTGGCCGCGCTGATCGGCAGCAGCTTCGAGATCGTCGGCGTCAAACCGGTGATCGTCCCCAGCTCGGTCGCCCTGGCCCTGAGCGTCTCGATCGCGATCGGTCTGTTCTTCGGCGGCCTGCCCGCCGCCCGCGCCGCCCGCCTGCGTCCCATCGACGCCCTGCGCTACGAGTAAGGATCCGCTGTGACCCCGACCAACGACGACACCGTGGTTCTGGCCCCCGGAGACCGGGACGACGGCCTCGCCGCCGAACTGGCCAAGGCAGCGCCGCGCCACTGGTGGAACAAGGGCACGGTGGTGCTGGGCGCGCTCGTCGTTCTGACCGGCGGCTTCGTCGGCGGCCTGCAGGTTCAGAAGAATTACGGTACGGCGGACACGCCCGCGGCCGCCCGGCCCGGCGCCTTCGCCGGCGGCCAGAACCGGGCCGGCTACGGCGCGGCCGCCGGCGCCCTGCCGAACCTCGGCGGCCAGGCCACAGCGGCCGCGGCCGCCCCGACCACCGGCAAGGTCAAGCTCGTCAACGGCACCACGATCTACATCGAGAAGTCCGACGGCTCGGTGGTGACCGTCAAGACCGACGGCAAGACGACCGTGTCGACCGCGGCCACGAGCAAGCTCTCCGACGTGAAGGCCGGCCAGTCAGTCACGGTTCAGGGCGCCACCGGCTCCGACGGCACGGTGACAGCCACCGCGGTGACCGCCACGAAGTAGCGTTCCACCACCGCAACCCGGGACCAGCTCACCGAGGCGTGCTGGAGCCTACGGAGGCTTTGAGCGTCTGGGACGGTGACACACCGGTTGTCCCGCCGCACGTACTGGTGATGGTGCGGGGCGCATACCGTCCACGCGACTATCTGCTCACCCCCATTGCTGTTTGAATCCGGGCACGCGGCGCGCGACTGACTTTGCGGCGGTTGAAGATGATGTAGCGCAGCCGTGTCTCGGCGCCGGAGCGGCAGCGGGCGAGCAGGAACTGCACCGCCGTCTCCATGCCGCGGCCGGGAAGGCCGGGCAGGCGCAGGTCGGCGTCGATGTCCAGGGCGTGCACCTCGTTGCGGTTGTCGGCGTCCTTGTGCTTCAGGTGCCGCGACTGCTCGTCGGGCGTGTGGTCCGATGTCGAGTCGTGGTTCTCGTCGCCGATCGTGCCCTCCTCGCGTTTGTCGCGGTGCGGGGCGAGGTCGTCGAACTCGTCTCGCAACCGCAGCAGGCAGGGCACGACGATCCAGGTCGGCATGGTCACCTCGCGGGTGTTTTCGGGTCGGGTCGGTGCTGAAGGGCCCGCGACCCTCTCCCGGATACGTCGTCCCGCTGACAGAATGCGGGGCATGAACGAAGCGACTCGTGAACGAGACGACTCCGTAACTGGCGAGCCGGGCCTGAACCGGCGCGCTTTCTTCGGCCGGGCCCTGCTGCTGGCGGGCGGCGCGGCCACTGTGCTCACCCTCTCGGGCTGCCCGGGCGGTGGCGGCGGCGATGACGATGACGGCGGGGACGACGATGACGGTGGGGACGACGACTAGGGCGGCCGGCGGGCCATCCCCGCGGTGATAGGTACCCATTGGCATATGCGAACCTATTGATGTGTGTGTCCGCCACTTCCTAGGCTGAGGCCGATTCAGACCTAGGGGTGGCAACATGTTCGGGCGCGACGAGCTTCTGGCGACGATCGAGAGCCGCCTCGTCGCGGGCGGCGGCGTGGCCTTGCACGGGCCGGCCGGCATCGGCAAGACGGCGCTGCTCGAGGCGGCCGCTTCTGCCGCCGCTGCGCGCGGCGAGCTTGTCGTGTGGTTGCGCCCGGTGCGCAGCGAGAGACTGGTTCCGTACGCGGGAATTGCCGACCTGGTGGCCCAGCTGCCGCCGGCGGCCCGCGAAGCCCTGCCACCCGCCCAGCGAGCCGCTCTGCGTCAGGGCCTGGCCCCACGGGCGGGAGCGGCCGCGCTCGTCCGGCGTCTCGTGCTGCCGCAGCTACTCGCGCACAGTGCCCGCCTGCGCCCCCTGCTGCTCGTGCTCGATGACTGCCAGTGGCTCGACGCCGAGTCGGCCGAGCTGATCGCGTTCGCCATGCGTCGCCGGCCCGGTCCGCGCGTCCGGGTGATCGCCGCGCAGCGCCACCCCGATCCGGCCGGCCGCCGCCGGGCCGTCCGGCTCTGCCCCGCGCCCGCCGTCGAGATCGAGGTTCCGCCGCTGGCGGCGGACGCCCTGACCGGGCTGCTCGAGGCCCGGGGCCTGCCGTGCCGCGCCGCCAGCCGGATGCACGAGATCAGCGCGGGCAACCCGTTCCTGGCGCTCGCCCTGGGCGCGGCGCTGCCGTCCGGCCCGGCCTGGCGTCCCGCGCCACTGCCCGAACCGGCCCGGGAGCTGCTGCGCGACCGGCTCGCGCCCCTGCCCGCGGAAACCCGGCGCACGCTCCTGATGGCCGCGCTGGCCGCCGAGCCCACGGTCGCCGTCCTGCTGCGGGCGGGACGGGAGGACGCCGTACGGGATCTGCGCCTGGCCGCGGCGGCCGGTGCGGTGGTGGTCGACGGCGAGCAGATCCGTTTCACCCCGCCGCTGCTGGCCACCGTCATCGCCGAGGACGCCCCGGCCGGTGACCGCACCGAGGCCCACACCGCGCTGGCCGCCGGCGCCGTCGACGAGGTCGAGGCGCTCCGGCACCGGGCCCTGCGCAGCTCGGTGCCGGACGCGGCGGTCGCCCGCTCGCTGGCTGCCGCCGCCCAGCGCTGTGCCGCGCGGGGAGCCGGCCGCACCGCCGCCGAGCTGTTCCTGCTGGCCGCCGACCGCTGCCCGCACACGTGCGCCGCCCACCGGTTGGACTGGCTGGTCGCCGCGGCGCGCAGCGGGCTCAGCGCGGGATCGGCCGCGCTCGCCGGGCGCGCGGCCGAAGCCGTGCTCGCGGCCGACGCGCCGGTCGGCCACCGGGTGCACGCCCGGCTGGTGCTGATCGACCTGGCCGGGCAGGGCCTGGCCGAGATGGGGGAGATGGTCGCGGCCGCGCTCGCGGAGGCCGGCGACGATCCGGCCCTGTCGGCGCCGGTGCGGTTGCGGGTGACGTGGGCGTCCCTGCTGGCCGGCGACCCGGACCGGGCCGGGGACGAGGCGGCCCGTACGGCGCTGGCCGCTCGCCGGGCCGGGGATCCGGCCACCGAGGCGATGGCGCTGAGCGTGCTGGCCCAGATCCAGCGGCTGTGCGGCGACCCCGGTTGGTCCGACACCCTGACCGAGGCGCTCGTGCTGCCGGCCACGCCCGCGCCCGACTGGCTGCACTACGGCCCGCTGTACGTCGCCGCCCGCTTCGCCATGATGGACGACCGGCTCGACGAGGCCCGTGCGGCGCTGCTCAGCCTGCTCAACGTGGCCGGGCGGGACAGGGTCGGCGAGGCCCGGGTCTGCGTGCTGCGCAGCCTGTCCGAGGTGGCCACCCGGGCCGGCCGTTGCCGCGAGGCGCTCAACTACGCGCACCAGGCCGTGCGGGCCGCGCAGCGCGCCGGGCTCAGCCCCGGTCCCACCTGTTACACGGCGGCGATCGCCGAGCTCGCCGGCGGCAGCCTGGCCGCGGCGGCCGGGTTCGCGGGCCGGGGTGTGCGGGCCTCCGAGCAGGAGGGTGACACCCTCTACCGGCGGCGCAACCTGCACGCGCTGGGTCAGGCCGAGCTGCGGGCGGGCCGGACGCGCGAGGGGGTGGCGGCACTGCGCCGGCTGCGCGACCTCGAGGCCGGCTCGGGCGGGGGCGACCCGATGATCGTGCGCTGGCACGGCGACCTGGCCGGCGGGCTGGCCGCGCTGGGCGAGCACGCCGAGGCCGCCGCCACCCTGGCCGCCGCGCGCACGGCCGCCGGACGGCTGGGCGACAACCCGGGGCTGGTCGGCTATCTCGACCGGGCGGCGGCGGTGGTGCTCTCCGAGAGCGGGCACGCCGACTCGGCCGTGCTGCTCTCGGCGTCCGCGGCGCAGCACTTCGAGCAGTTGCAGCAACCGATCGAGCAGGCCCACGCGCTGCTGGTGCAGGGCAGCGCCGAGCGTCGCCGCCGCCGGTACGCGGCCGCCCGGCTCGCCATCGGGGCCGCGCTCGCGATCTTCCTGGCGGCCGACGCCAAGCCGTGGGCCGAGCAGACCGAACGTGCCCTGGCCGGCGCGTCAGCCGCCGGTACGACGCCGGTCGACCTGGGCCTGACCTCGACCGAGCTGCGCATCGCGGCCCTGGTGCGCGACGGCGCCAGCAACCGTGAGATCGCCGTGCGGCTCTATCTGAGCGTGAAGACGGTGGAGGCCACCCTGACCCGGATCTACCGCAAGCTGGGAGTGCGGTCCCGGACGCAACTGTCGTCCCGGATGGCCACTGTGGTGTCCGAAGTCACCAAGAGTGCCTGACCAGCCACTTCACCACGGACAGTGACCCCGGCAACAGTGATGCGGTGGTCGCCGTCACTTCCGTATCTCGCTGTTTACCTGCGTGATTTGGGGATGAAGCGCGCCTCGTGGAGTGTTGTAAAGGAAGGCGACGAGGCCTATCGCCATCACTATCCGTTAAGGAGACGGCCATGCAGTTCACGACCAAGCTTCGCGACGCCCGCACGGCGCTGGCGAACCGCCGCACCATGCGCGTCGCCCACCGCCGGCTCGCCGACGAGCTCGCGTCGTTCCGCACCACGTCCGAGCGCGCCGAACTCGACCAGCTCCTGGCGCGGCACAGCAACGAGGAGACCGAGGTCATCCGCGAGATCCTCTACCGCCAGGACACCGCGCGTCTGCAGAGCAGCAGCCGCCAGACCGCTGGAATGGGCGGATTCCTGGGCTGACGCCCACCGTGACAGACAAGCCGGCCGGGAGTTCCCCGGCCGGCTTCTTCGTGTCCGCTCAGCGTTTCTGACGGTCGTCCGACCGGGCCCGCAGGCTGCCGGCGTGGGCCTTGGTGTCCGGGTCCTTCTTCGACTTCATGAGGCTGGCGACCGTGGTGACGGCCAGGACCCCGACGATGACCACGAGCGAGAGCGGCGTGGGGATCTCGGGCACCGACGTGTTGATGTCGACGTGCAGCCAGTGCAGGATCAGCTTGACGCCGATGAAGGCCAGGATGACCGACAGGCCCGCGGACAGGTAGACCAGGCGGTCGAGCAGGCCCTTGACGAGGAAGAACAGGGCACGCAGGCCGAGCAGCGCGAACGCGTTGGCCGCGAACACGATGAACGCCTCGTCGGTGATGCCGAAGACGGCCGGGATGGAGTCGAGCGCGAACAGCAGGTCGGAGCTGCCGATGGCGATCAGCACCACGAACATCGGGGTGACCACGCGACGGCCGTCGACCCGCGTGATCATCTTGCCGCCGATGTAGTCGTCGGTCACCGGCAGGAAGCGCTTGGTCGCCTTGACGAGCGCGTTGTCCTCGACGTCGGGATCCTCGTCGCGGTGCCGGAACAGCTGGATCGCCGTGAAGATCAGCAGCAGGCCGAAGATCAGGAACATGAACGAGAACAGGCTGAGCAGCGTCGCGCCGAGGGCGATGAAGATGACCCGCATGACCAGCGCGATGATGATGCCGAAGGTCAGCACCTCCTGCTGGTACTTCTCGGGCACCGCGAACGTGCTCATGATGATCACGAAGACGAAGAGGTTGTCGACCGACAGGCTCTTCTCGACGATGTAGCCGGCGAAGTACTGAGCGCCGAAGTCCCAGCCGGCCACCTGGCCGAAGACCACACCGAACGCGACCGCGACGGCGATGTAGAAGACCGACCAGACAGCCGCTTCGCGGAAGCCGACGGCGTGCGGCCGGAACACGCCGACGGCCAGATCGAGGGCGAGCAGGGCGACGATGACCCCGATGGTCAGCGTCCAGCCGAGCGCGGTGACCTCAAGCATGGGTAAGGAACCTCCGGGCGATAAGCGGGGCGGCAACCGATGAATCCTCTCCGCTTACCCTGGGAGGTTGCTGAGCAGTCCGCCGCCTACCTACGACTTTACCGGCGACGAAGCCGCGAGCGGCCCGTTTCCCAACGCTCGCCCGGCTACTGCCGGGTGCGATTACTCAGCGTAGATGGGCGACCGGGTGGGCACTCTGTGTCATAGCCGCTCGAGGTCATCGGCAGCCCTCAATCGAGGTACGCCAAATGCATAGATAGACGTGCATTAAAACGTTAACATTGCTTTACGAGCCCTTCGAAATCTTCCTAAACTGCCTGTTCAAGGCGATCTTGCAGGATGCATCGACAATGCCACCACATCGGACTAAAACTTTGTCTGATGAGGACATTGCGCTCAGTTGACCACGCTGGCATGCTACCCGATGTCGTTCTGGGGGACGCGCACCGTAACGTTGGCTACATGCAGCGAGCATCACTTTCGGTAATCGCCGGGCGGGGAGAGCCGAGGTAACCCCACACCGAAGTGGAGAGGAGAGGTGCCGTGACCGCATCGGCACAGCTACCCCTCGCCGATGACCTGTTTCTCACCGCCCATGACTCCGTCAAGGGCAAGTGCCTGCTCTCCCCGGCGACGCTGGGGCTGGGCATGGCGTCCGCCCTCATCGGCGAACTGGTGCTCTGGCGCCGCGTCGACGTCGTGGACGGCAAGATCCAGATCATCGACGACCGACCTACCGGCGACCCCGCCGCCACCGCAGTCCTCGACCAGCTGCTGCGCGAGGGGCATCATCGCGCCGTCCGCGACTGGATCTCGTTCCTGGCCACCGGCGTGGCGACCGACCTGGTCGAACGCCGTCTCGCCCGCTCCGCCCTGGTGCAGCGGCAGGAGAAGCGCGGCCTGTTCGGATCCAAGGTCTCGTTCGTGCCGTCCGACTCGATGATCGCCGGGTGGCCCGCCACCCGGATCCGCACGTTCGTCGGCCGCGGTGAGCTGCTCGACATCCCGGACCTGGTCCTGGCCGGCCTGATTCTCGCCACCGGCCTCGACCAGCATGTCTTTCTCACCCTCGACGCCCGCGGCCGCGGCCAGCTCTTCGACCAGCTCAAGCGCCGGCTCCCGGCCATGCTGCTCGAGCTGATCAGCCAGGCCGAGGCCGCGGTGGGCGACGCCGTGATGGCCCGGCGCGCCTGAGCACCCGCACCACCCCTACCCCCTTCTCAACCCCCTATCTGGAGATCGGTGTGTCTTCGACCGCAACAAAACCCCCGCAGAGCCAGCTGTCGACAGCGCTGGCCAAGGACCGGCTCGGCGTCGCCGCGGTGGTCTTCTTCGTCATGTCCGCTGCCGCCCCGCTCACCGTGGTGGCCGGTGTCGTGCCCACCGGCATCGCCGTCACGGGCCTGACCAGCATCTCGATCGCGTTCGTGGCCGTGGCCGTCGTCCTCGCGATCTTCGCCGTCGGGTACGTGGCCATGGCCCGGCACATCGCCAACGCGGGCGCCTTCTACGCGTACGTCTCGCGGGGAATCGGCCGCCCGCTGGGCGTCGGCGCGTCCTGGGTGGCGCTGCTGGCCTACAACATGTTCCAGATCGCGGCGTACGGTGGCTTCGGCGCCATCGCGTCGCCGCTGTTCGACAAGTGGTTCGGGTTGGACATCCAGTGGTGGATCCTGGCCCTGGTGGTCTGGGCGCTGACCGCTGTCCTGGGCGTACGCGACGTGGCCGTGAACGGCAAGGTGCTGGCCACCCTGCTGGTGGCCGAGATCGTCGTCGTCGTCGCGTTCAGCTTCGCCGACCTGTTCTCGCCGAGCTTCACGCCGTCGTCCGCCCCGATCGACGCGGGCAGCCTGGTCGGCGCCGGCTCGGGCGCCCTGCTGGCCATGGCGATCACCGGCTTCGTAGGCTTCGAACAGTCCGTGGTGTTCAGCGAGGAGTCCCGCGACCCGCGCCGCACGGTGCCCCGGGCCACCTACATCGCCATCGCCCTCATCGCCGTGCTCTACGGCTTCGCGGCCTGGTCGATGATCTCGGCGGCCGGGGACGACGTCGTCGGCCGGGCCGGCGCCGAGGGTCCCGACCTGTTCTTCAACGTCGCCTCGGACCAGCTCGGCGGACGGGCGGTCGACCTCGGCTACGCGCTGTTCCTGACCTCGCTGATCGCCGCGATGATCTCGTTCCACAACATCATCGCCCGGTACATGTTCTCGCTGGGCCGCGAAGGTGTGCTGCCCCGCACGTTCGGCCGCACCGTGCCCGGCACCGGCGCGCCCAAGAACGGCTCGCTCGTGCAGAGCGCCCTCGGCCTGCTCGTCATCGTCGTCTACGCCGTCGCCGGCTGGGACCCGCTGGTCAACCTGTTCTTCTGGGGCGGCAGCGGTGGCGGCATCGGGGTGCTGCTGCTGATCACCCTGACGTCGTTCGCGGTCATCGGCTACTTCGTGCGGAACCCCCAGGGCGAGGACTTCTGGCACCGCCTCGGCGCTCCGGTGCTCGGCTCCATCCTGCTGGTGATCATGTCGTACCTGGCGCTGAGCAACATCGCCACGCTGTTCGGTGTCGAACCCGGCAGCAAGCCGACCTGGGTCGTGCCGCTCGCCTTCGCCGTCCTGCTGCTCGCCGGCATCGCCTGGGCCCTGATCCTGCGCGGCAGCCGCCCGCAGGTCTACGCCGGCATCGGCCTGGGCGCCCGCAGCTCCACCGCCGCCGGCACCGGTGGCTTCACCGCCGCGCTCTCCGCCACCGACGACCAGAAGGGCCACCAGTGACGTTCCCTCCGATCCGCCCCGCCCGTGACGAGGAGATCCCTGCCGTCGGGCACCTGATCAGCCACTCGTTCTTCGACCTGGACGCGAACGCCTACCTCGTTCCGTCGGTCGAGGACCGCCTGAAGGTGATGGCCGACTTCTTCACGCTGCTCACCGAGCACGCCCAGAAGTACGGCCGGGTCGACGTCGTCGACCTGCCCGACGGCAGCGGACTGGCCGCGACCGGCGTGTGGTTCGACTACACGAAGGAATCGCCGGACCCGGAGGCGTACGACGAGAGGCTGCGGGCCCTGGCGGGCGGCTACATCGACCGGTTCATCGCGCTCGACCAGCTCTTCGAGAAGCACCACCCGCACCAGGCGCACTGGCACCTGGCGTTCCTGGCCGTCCACCCCGACCACCAGCACCACGGTCTCGGCGGCGAGCTGATGCACACGGTGCACAGCGAGCTCGAGGCGGCCGGGGTGCCGGCGTACCTGGAGGCGACGAACGAGAACAACGTGCGCCTCTACCGTCGTAGCGGCTACGCCGACATGGACCCGTTCGAGATGCTGCTTCCCGACGGCACGCCCTTCTTCCGGATGTGGCGCTCCGTCTAGCTCCCGGGCACGGCAGCAGGGGGCGCGGCCATCGTCCGGTCGCGCCCCCTCACCACTGGAACACGGGTCCGCGGGCCTTGCCGCCCGGGATCAGCGGTCGTTGCGTGTACTCCCACGTCTGCACCAGCACCAGCTCACGCCCGCGCGGCGGCCGGAAGTCGACCGGGCCGCAGCTGTGCTTGAGCGCGAAGTCCGTGAACATCAGACCCTTGCAGGTGTGCGGGCCGGCGACCACCTCGTCCCCGGCGGCGTCCCGCAGGGTCAGCGAGATGTCGAGCTGGAGCCCCGGCATGGCCTCCATCTGGCCGACCACCCGGACAGCCCCGCCCACCGCATGGCACGGGCGCGCCAGCACGGGATGGCCGAGATCCCACTCGTACTGGTCGCCGCAGCGCCACGGCCCGAACTTGGCCTCGACCCGGCCGCCGCCCGGCCCCGCCGACGCGCCCACACCGACCGGCCCGGCCGAGACCCCCGCGCCAGCCGTGGGCCCGGCCGGACGGCCCGCACCCGCGCCCTCACCCGTTCCCGGTTCGACCGGCCCACCCGGCAGGCCAGGCGGTCCGGCCGCCGGAAGCGAGAGCCCTCCCGGCACACTCGGCGGCGCGGCCGTCAGCGGTGGCGCCGAGACGCCGGACCGGGGGCCGGCGCCGGCTGTGCTCCCACCGCTCGGCAACGCCGACGTGTGCGGCGAGGCGGCGGCCGGGGAGTCACCCGAGTCGAGCAGGTGCCACGCGTTGAAGCCACCCACCCCGGAGAGCGCCACGGTGCCGGCGAGCACGGCCGCCATCGCCCACGGGCGCCGCCACATCCACGACTTCGGCCCGTTACGCGGGCGCTTGCGGGACGAGACCGGGCGTACGGACGGATGGGGCACCGCCCGCAGGCCGAACTGCGCGGTGGCGCCGGTGACCACGGTGGCGTCGCCGGGGGCGGGCAGGGCCGGAACCCCGGCGGTCGCGCGGGCCAGCTCCCGCAGCTCGGCCCCCAGCTCGGCGGTGGTGGGGCGCTGCTCCGGGTCCTTGGCCAGGCACCAGGCGATCAGGTCCCACACGGGCTCGGGCACGCCGTCCGGGCGTTGCGGCGTCTCGTCGAGGTGACCCCGCAGGACGGCGAGCGGCTCCCCGGCGTACGGGGGAGCGCCGGTCAGAAGTTCGAAGAGGACGATGCCGGCCGAGTACACGTCGGACGCGGGCACGGCCTCGCCCTGGATCGCCTCCGGGGCCATGTAGTGCGGCGTGCCGACGATGGCCTGCGGGGTGGTGAGGCCGGCCGTGTCGAGCACGCGGGCGATGCCGAAGTCGGTGAGGCGCACCTCGAGGCGGCCGTCGTTCTGCTGCAGCAGGATGTTGTCGGGCTTGACGTCCCGGTGGACGACGCCGAGCTCGTGCGCCTGGGCCAGCGCGGCGGCCACCTGGGCGAGCAGGTCGGCGGCGTCGGCCGGCGCGAGGGTGCCCTCGGCGCGCAGGTGGGTCCGCAGGCTGCCACCGGCGACGTAATCCATGACCAGCGCGAGCGAGCCGCCGGCGCTGAACAGGTCCCGCACGCCGACGATGTTCTCGTGCCGCATCATCATCAGGATCGTCCGCTCCTGCACGAAGCGGATGACCAGCTTCGGCTGGCGCAGCAGCCCTTCGTGCAACAGCTTGATCGCCACGTCGGCGCCGGTGCTCCGATCGATGCCGCGCCACACCGTGCCGGTGGCGCCGTGCCCGACCGGGCAGACCAGGACGTACGAGTTGCCGACGCAACGCCCACTGAGGTCGGCGGTGGCGGCCTCGCCGGGCGGGCTGCCGGTCATGGAGGGGAAAGACTGCACGTGAAGTCGAAACCTTCCTATGGGGACTGTTTGACCCGAATCGCGCCGCCGATGGTCCCGATCGATTCCTCCACAAGCAACACCGGGCCGCCCGTTCTCTCACTGGAAGCGACTCCGGCTGCCCGCCCGTCACCACGTCCCGGCGTGGTTCGTTCACCCCTCAATGACCTCGGCGTCAGCCCGCGCTCAGGTTGAGTTCGAAGCTGTAGCGGCTGGCCCGGTAGACGTGGCTGCCGTACTCGAGGGCGCGGCCGCCGGCGTCCCAGGCGGTGCGGGTCATCGTCAGCAGGGAGGCGCCGCGCTTCTCGTCCAGGGTCCGGGCCTCGGCGGGGGTGGCTGAGCGGGCGCCGATCACCTGGGTGGCTATGCGGGGGGTCAGGCCGTTGCGGCGCAGCAGTTCGTAGAGGCCGTGGGCGGCCAGGTCGTCGCGGGTCAGCGGCAGGACGTCGAGCGGGATGGCGTTGTGCATCAGGGCCAGGGGCTCGCCGCCGGCGTAGCGCAGGCGTTCGATCCAGGTGACGTCGGTGCCGGGGGCGATCTCGAGCGCGTTGGCGATCGGGTCGGGGGCGGGCAGCACCTCGAGGCGCAGCACCTCGGTGCGAGGCGCCCGGTCGCCGGCTACCAGGTCGTCGTAGAGGCTGGAGAGTTCGACCGGGCGGCGGACCTTGGGGTGGACCACCTGGGTGCCGACGCCGCGCTTGCGGATCAGCATGCCCCGCTCGACGAGATATTGGATGGCGCGGCGGGTGGTGGGGCGCGAGACGCCGAGACGTTCGGCCAGGTCGACCTCGTTCTCGATGCGGGCGCCGACGCCGATCTCGCCCTTCTCGATCAACTCTTGCAGCCGCGTCGCGACCTGGAAATACAGAGGTACGGGACTGGTCCGGTCCACCTCGAGCGGACGGACGCGACCCTGCAGTTCGGACGCCACCGCGAATCCTCGCTCCTGGAGTTTGTCATGACAAAGTATTGACGTACGCGGCTCCAAGTTATTACATCGAAGGCAGCAAACCTAGAGTCGCCCAGTGACTACCGGCGGCTATCACCCTCTTTTCACTGCGCCGTAACGAGCACGGCATCGGGTACGCGGCAGCGTGCCCCCATCGCGCCAACGAGACACGGTCCGGAGGCTGACGCATGCCCGGCGACGAGGTATTGACAATGGGACGCATAGGCGTCGACCTGTACCCGCAGCAGATCGGCGCCTCGTTGCGGGAGGTTCGCACCTTTGCCAAGTTCCTCGGCGGCAGCGCCGCCAACGTCGCCGTGGCCGCGGCGAGTTACGGCCGGCGGTCCGCGGTGATCACGCGGACCGGGGACGACCCGTTCGGCGAGTTCCTGCACGACGCGCTGCGCGGCTTCGGGGTCGACGACCGCTACGTCACCGCGGTCGACAGCCTGCCGACGCCGGTGACGTTCTGCGAGATCTTCCCGCCGGACGACTTCCCGCTCTACTTCTACCGGTTCCCCAAGGCGCCCGACCTCGAGATCCACCCGTCGGAACTGGACTACGACGCGATCCACGACGCCGGCATCTTCTGGGTCACCGGCACCGGCTTGTCCCAGGAGCCGTCGCGCACGGCCACCCTGAACGCCCTCCGGCATCGCAACAAGTCCGGCATCACCGTCTTCGATCTCGACTACCGCCCGATGTTCTGGCAGTCCCGCGAGGAGGCCCGCTACTGGTACGCCCAGGCGCTGCCGTACGCGACGGTCGCCGTGGGCAACCTGGACGAGGCGAACACGGCGGTCGATCAGCGCCATCCGAAAGAGGCAGCCGCGGCGCTGCACGACGCCGGCATCGAGCTGGCGGTGATCAAGCAGGGCCCGGCCGGCGTCCTGGCCTCCGACACCACCACCCAGGTCGAGGTCCCGCCGGTTCCCGTCGAGGTCGTCAACGGCCTGGGGGCGGGGGACGCCTTCGGCGGAGCCCTCTGCCACGGCTTGCTCGCCGGCTGGGAGCTCGAGACGACGATGCGTTTCGCCAACGCCGCCGGCGCCATCGTCGCCTCACGACTGTCGTGCGCCGACGCCATGCCGACCGAGACCGAAGTCCGCGACCTGCTAGGGGAGGCCAAGCATGCCTGACCTCGACGACCTCCTCGACATCCGCACCCGCCGCCCGGCCGCCATCGCCGCCGCCGCGTCGGCCCGGCGCCGGCCGACGAACCTGTTCGGGCCGCACGGCAAGCTGATGATCATCGCTGCCGACCACCCGGCCCGCGGCGCCCTGCGCGCCGGCGACGACCCCCTGGCCATGGCCAACCGGGTCGATCTGCTCGACCGCATCCGCACGGCGCTGGCCCGGCCGGGCGTCAACGGCGTCCTCGGCACCCCCGACATCCTGGAGGACCTGCTGCTGCTGGGTGCCCTGGACGAGAAGGTCGTGATCGGCTCGATGAACCGGGGCGGGCTGGCCGGCACGTCGTTCGAGATCGACGACCGGTTCACCGCGTACGACGCCGAGAGCATCGCCACGGCCGGTTTCGAGGGCGGCAAGATGTTGCTGCGCATCGACCCGGACGACGCCGGCACCGTGGCGACGCTCCAGTCGTGCGGCGCGGCGGTCAGCGAACTGGCCGCCCGGCGGCGGATGGCGATGGTCGAGCCGTTCATCTCGCACCGCGTCGACGGCCGGGTCCGCAACGAGCTGACGGCCGAGGCGATGATCCGCGCGATGACGGTCGCGGCCGGGCTGGGCACGACCTCGGCCTACACGTGGCTCAAGGTGCCGGTCGTCCGCGAGATGGACAAGGTCATGGCGTCGACGACGCTGCCGGCGCTCATCCTCGGCGGGGAGGGCGAGGCCGCGTACGCGGAATGGCGGAAGGCTCTCGACCTGCCGACCGTGCAGGGGTTGGTGATCGGCCGTTCCCTGCTCTACCCGGCGAGCGGCTCCGTGACGGACGCGGTCGACCGGGCGGTGAGCCTGCTGTGAGCACCCGAGTCAACCCGGTCATGCCGCACGGCAGCACCGCCGAGAGGCCGTTCGACGTGGTGGTGACGCCCGAGAACGCCGGCTGGAGCTACAGCGGGCTGCGCATCCTCGACCTGGCGGTGGGTTCGCGCGCGAGGTTCACGACCGGCGACGACGAGATGCTGGTGCTGCCGCTCTCCGGCGGCTGCGACGTGACCTGCGACGACGAGCGGATGACGCTCACCGGCCGGCGCTCGGTCTTCACCCGGGTGACCGACTTCGCCTATCTGCCGCGCGACTCCACCGTCACCGTGCGGGCGCCCAACGGCGGGCGGTTCGCGCTGCCCGCCGCGCGCGCGACCCGGCGGTTGCCGTTCCGCTACGGCGCGGCCGAGGACGTCGCGGTCGAGCTGCGCGGGGCCGGGCAGGCCAGCCGGCAGGTCAACAACTTCTGCACGCCGGAGCGGTTCGAGGCCGACCGGCTGATCGCCTGCGAGGTGCTGACGCCGGGCGGCAACTGGTCGTCCTATCCGCCGCACAAGCACGACGAGCAGGGCGAGCGCGAGTCCGCGCTGGAGGAGATCTACTACTTCGAGGTCGCCGCCGCGCCGTCGGGCACCGCGGGCAGCGCCTACCAGCGGGTGTACGGGCATGCCGACCGCCCGATCGAGGTGTGCGCCGAGGTGCGTACGGGCGACGTCGTGCTCATCCCGTACGGCTGGCACGGCCCCTCGATGGCCGCGCCCGGCTACGACCTCTACTACCTCAACGTGATGGCCGGTCCCGGCGAACGCGAATGGCTCGTACGGGATGACCCGGCGCACGGCTGGGTGCGGGCCTCCTGGAACGGCGTGCCCGTGGACCCGCGACTGCCGCTGACTTCCCGCAACGAGAGGACGCGTTCGTGAGACTCACCGTCGGTCAGGCCGTGGTGCGGTTCCTGGCCAACCAGTGGACCGAGCGGGACGGCGTCGAGCGCCGGGCGGTCGCGGGCTGCCTGGGCATCTTCGGGCACGGCAACGTGGCCGGCCTCGGTCAGGCACTGTTGCAGGCCCAGCGCACCGGCGAGGCCGACCTGCCGTACCGGCTGGCCCGCAACGAGCAGGCGATGGTGCACACCGCGGCCGGTTTCGCGCGGATGAGCAACCGCCTGTCGACCTACGCGTGCACGGCCTCGATCGGGCCCGGCTCGACGAACATGCTGACGGGCGCCGCCCTGGCGACGGTCAACCGGCTGCCCGTGCTGCTGCTGCCGTCCGACATCTTCGCCACCCGCGCCGCCTCGCCCGTGCTGCAGGAGCTGGAGGATCCGGGCGGCTACGACGTCTCGGTCAACGACGCGTTCCGTCCGCTGTCCCGCTTCTTCGATCGCGTGTGGCGCCCCGAGCAGCTGCCGTCGGCCTTGCTGGGCGCGATGCGGGTGCTGACCGACCCGGCCGAGACCGGCGCGGTCACCGTCTGCCTGCCGCAGGATCTTCAGGCCGAGGCGTACGACTTCCCGGACGCCCTGTTCGACAGGCGCGTCTGGCACGTGGCGCGCCCGTTGGCCGAGCCGGCCTTCGTCTCGCGCGCGGCGGCCGTGCTCAGAAGCGCCCGCCGACCGTTGATCATCGCAGGCGGCGGCGCCGTGTACTCCGAGGCCACGGGCGAGCTCGACCAGTTCGCCCGCGCGACCGGCATCCCGGTGGCCGACACCCAGGCCGGCAAGGGCGCCCTGAGCTGGGACCACCCGAACTCGGTGGGCGGCGTCGGCTCGACCGGCACCCCGGTGGCCAACCGCCTGGCCCGCGACGCCGACGTGATCATCGGCGTCGGCACGCGCTACAGCGACTTCACCACTGCTTCGCGTACGGCGTTCCAGCATCCGGACGTCGCGTTCATCAACATCAACGTGGCCGCGTTCGACGCCGC
The DNA here is from genome assembly GCF_023717965.1 of Paractinoplanes hotanensis. Lineage (NCBI taxonomy): Bacteria > Bacillati > Actinomycetota > Actinomycetes > Micromonosporales > Micromonosporaceae > Paractinoplanes > Paractinoplanes hotanensis. The sequence goes on from NZ_JAMQOL010000023.1 coordinate 164,546, forward strand.
CAAGGAGTCGGCGTACCCGATCGTGGCCGACGCCCGGTCCGGCCTGTCGGCGCTGCTCGCGGCGCTCGACGGCCGGCGCTTCGAGACGGACTTCGAGGCTGATGTCGTGACGTGGCAGGCCACCGTCGACCACGCGTACCACCTGGGACATGGACCCCTGCCCGCCCAGACCGAGGTGATCGGGGCCGTGAACGAGGCGTGCGGAGCACGCGACGTCGTGGTGCAGGCGGCCGGGAGCCTGCCGGGCGACCTGCAGATGCTGTGGCGGGCGCGGGACCCGAAGCAGTATCACGTCGAGTACGGCTTCTCGTGCATGGGCTTCGAGATCGCCGGCGCGCTCGGCATCAAGCTGGCCGACCCGAGCCGCGAGGTCTTCGCGATGGTCGGCGACGGCTCGTACCTGATGATGGCGCAGGAGATCGTCACCGCCGTCGCCGAGGGCATCAAGCTCGTCGTCGTCCTGATCCAGAACCACGGGTTCGCCTCGATCGGCGCGCTCTCGGAGTCGCTGGGCTCGCAGCGCTTCGGTACCAGCTACCGCTACCGCAGCGCCAACGGCGACTACGACGGCGCCCACCTGCCCGTCGACCTGGCCGCCAACGCCGAGAGCCTCGGCGCGACCGTCATCCGCTGCCGCACGATCGCCGACCTGGCCGACGGCCTGAAACGCGCGCGGGAGGCCGACCGCCTCACCGTCGTGCACATCGAGACCGACCCCCTGGCCCCGGTGCCGTCCTCCGAATCGTGGTGGGACGTGCCGGTGCCGCAGGTGTCCGCTCTGTCTTCGACTCAGGAGGCGCACGCGGCGTACGAGGCCGCCAAGCGTCTCCAACGCCCCTATCTGTAAGGACTGTCATGGCAACCATCGAGCACTGGATCGGCGGCGAGTTCACCGCCGGCTCCGGCAACCGGACCGGTCCCGTCTTCAACCCGGCCACCGGCCGGCAGCAGCACGACGTCGTGCTCGCCACCTCGGCCGACGTGGAGGCCGCCGTGGGCGCGGCCCGTGCGGCGTTCGAGAGCTGGGGCCAGGCCTCGCTCAGCCGGCGTACGAAGGTCATGTTCAACTTCCGCGAGCTGGTCAACGCCCGGGTCAAGGAGCTCGCCGAGATCATTTCGGACGAGCACGGCAAGGTGCTCTCGGATGCGGCGGGCGAGGTGCAGCGCGGCCTCGAGGTGATCGAGTTCGCCTGCGGCATCCCGCAACTGCTCAAGGGCGAGTACAGCGACCAGGCGTCGACCGGCGTGGACGTGTTCAGCTTCCGCGAGCCGCTCGGGGTGTGCGTGGGCATCACGCCGTTCAACTTCCCGGCCATGGTGCCGATGTGGATGTACCCGGTCGCCATCGCCTGCGGCAACACGTTCGTGCTCAAGCCGAGCGAGCGCGACCCGTCGGCCTCGAACTACGTGGCCGGGCTGCTGAAGGAGGCCGGACTGCCGGACGGCGTGTTCAACGTCGTGCACGGCGACAAGTCAGCCGTCGACGCGCTGCTGCACCACCCGGACGTGGCCGCGGTGTCCTTTGTGGGCTCCACGCCGATCGCCCGCTACATCTACGAGCAGGGCAACGCGCACGGCAAGCGGGTGCAGGCGCTGGGCGGCGCCAAGAACCACGCCATCATCCTGCCCGACGCCGACCTCGAGTTCGCGGCGGGTCACCTGGCCGCGGCGGCGTTCGGGTCGGCGGGGGAGCGGTGCATGGCGATCTCGGCCGCGGTGGCCGTCGGGGGCGCCGGCGACGCGCTGGTCGACCTGGTCAACCGCAAGGCGGGCGAGGTGGTGGTCGGCAACGGCCGGGACGCGGCGAGCGAGATGGGCCCGGTCGTCACGGCGGCGGCCAAGCAGCGCATCGAGGGCCTGATCGACAGCGGTGAACGGGAAGGGGCGAAGGTCACGGTCGACGGACGCGGGCTGACCGTGCCCGGCTTCGAGGACGGCTTCTTCGTCGGGCCGACCGTCATCGACCAGGTGGAACCGTCGATGGAGGTCTACCGGGAGGAGATCTTCGGGCCGGTGCTCTCGGTCGTGCGGACCGACACCGTGGACGCGGCCATCGAGCTGATCAACAGCAATCCGTACGGGAACGGGACCGCGATCTTCACCAGCAGCGGCGAGGCGGCGCGCCGGTTCCAGCGGGGCGTCAAGGTCGGGATGATCGGCATCAACGTGCCCGTCCCGGTGCCGATGGCCTACTACTCCTTCGGCGGCTGGAAGGACTCGCTGTTCGGCGACAAGCACGTGCACGGGCCCGAGGGCGTCTCGTTCTACACCCGCGCCAAGGTCGTCACCTCCCGGTGGCCGCACGTCTCCCACGCGTACGACGCGTCCCTGCAATTCCCCACCGCGAGCTGATTGGTCCTGCTAATGGAGATTCGTCACCTGCAACTGGGCAGCTGCCCCGACTCGTGGGGTGTCTGGTTCGCCGACGACCCCCGGCAGACGCCCTGGAACCGCTTCCTCGACGAGATGGTGGCCTCGGGCTACTCGTGGCTGGAGCTCGGGCCGTACGGCTATCTGCCCACGGATCCGGCCCAGCTGACCGACGAGCTGGCCGCCCGCGGCCTGTCCGTGGCCGGGGGCACGGTGGCCGGCGCGGGCGGGCCGCACAAGGACTTCGACACGGTGCTCGCCGAGACACGGAAGGTCGCCGAGCTGACGGCCGCGGTCGGCGGGAAGAACGTGGTGTTCGTGCCGGTGCCGGGCTACCGCGACGACGTGACCAACGCCTACCTCGAGCCGGCCGAGCTCGAACCGGACGCGTGGCGCGCGCTCGTCGGCAACAGCAACACGCTCGGCCGCGTGCTCCTCGAGGAGTACGGCGTCCACATGCGCTTCCACCCGCACGCGGACTACCAGGTCGAGACGCAGACGCAGACCGAGCGCTTCCTGCAGGACACCGATCCCCGGTACGTGTCGCTCTGCCTCGACACCGGACATCTGGCCTACCGCCGGGCCGACGTGCCGGGCATCATCCGGGCCTACCCCGACCGCATCGGCTACGTGCACATCAAGCAGATGGACCCCGTGATCGCCGAGCGCGCGGTCAAGGAGGACCTGGCGTTCGGCCGGGCCGTGGCCCAGGGCGCGAGCGTCGAACCCCCGGCCGGCGAGCCCGACATTCCCGCCGTCCTCGGCGCGCTGAGCGAACTCGACGCGGAGCTGTTCGTCGTCGTCGAGCAGGACATGTACCCGGTCGAGTTCGACGTGCCGCTGCCGATCGCGCAGCGCACCCGCACCTACCTGAACTCCGTCGGCCTCCACTCCCGGGCCGCCGCCGATCCCCGTCCAGCCACAGGAGAGAAGATATGACCGTTCGGACACGCACCTTCCGGATACTCGCCGCGTCGGCGGCGGTGCTGGTCGCCGCCACGGCATGCAGCGGTGGCGGCCGCGCGAAAGAGGAAGATACCGACGCCGGCGGCGGCAACGCGGCCGGGAGCTCGGGCTACACGATCGCCTTCATCACGCACGAGACGCCCGGCGACACGTTCTGGGACAAGGTCAAGAACGGCGCGAACCAGGCCGCGAAGGACACGGGCGTCACCCTCAAGTACTCGAACGACCCCGAGGCGCCCAAGCAGGCCGTGCTGATCCAGAACGCGGTCGACTCCAAGGTGAACGGCATCGCCACCACGCTGGTCACCCCGGACGCGCTGGCCGGCTCGGTCAAGGCGGCGACCGACGCGGGCATCCCGGTGGTGGGCTTCAACTCCGGCCTCGACCAGTACCAGAAGCTGGGCGCGCTGATGTACTTCGGCTCGGACGAGACCCTCGCCGGCACGACCGCCGGTCAGCGGCTCGCCCAGCAGGGCGCCAAGCACCCGCTCTGCGTGATTCAGCAGACCGGTTCGGTGGCGCTCGAGGCGCGGTGCGCGGGCGTGAAGTCGGCCGTCGCCGGCACCGAGAACATCCAGGTCAACGGGGCCGACGACGCCGCCGTGACCTCGACCCTGCAGGCCAAGCTCGCGCAGGACAAGTCGATCGACGCCATCGTCACGCTCGGCGCCCCGCAGGCGCTCGACGCGATCAAGGCCAAGGAGCAGGCCGGCAGCGAGGCCAAGCTGGTCACCTTCGACCTCAACGAGCAGGCCGCGACGGAGATCAAGAACGGCAACATCCTGTTCTCGATCGACCAGCAGCCGTACGTCCAGGGCTACATGGCCGTCACGTCGCTCTACCTGAACCTCAAGAACGGCAACGACATCGGCGGTGGCAAGGCGGTGCTGACCGGCCCGTCCTTCGTCGACAGCGAGAACATCGACAAGATCATTCCGTTCACCAAGAACAACACACGCTGACGGGGGTGTCGTCATGAGTCAGACAGTCGAGGCGGCGCCGGCGCCCGCTCCCTCATCCGAACCGCCCGGCCGTGTCCGGCCCGGGCTGGCCAGCCGTCTGATGGCCCGGCCCGAGATCGGCGCCCTGGTCGCGGCGATCATCATCTTCATCTTCTTCCTGGCCCTCGCGCCGTCGTTCCGCTCCGCCGAGTCGTTCTTCACCGTGCTCTATCAGGCCTCGGTGATCGGCATCGTCGCGGTCGGCGTCGGCCTGCTGATGATCGGCGGCGAGTTCGACCTGTCGGCCGGCGTCATCGTCTACACGGCCGGCCTGTTCGCCTCGATGTTCTGCTGGTACTACGGGGTGAACCTGTGGCTCGGCGCGGCGCTGTCGCTGGTCTTCTGCCTGCTGATCGGCTTCCTCAACGGCTACCTGGTGATGCGGACCGGCATCCCCAGCTTCCTGATCACCCTGGGCACGTTCTTCGTGTTGCAGGGGGCCAACCTCGGCGTCACGAAGCTGGTCACCGGCACCGTGTCGTCGCCCGACATCAGCAACATCGACGGGTTCGACTCCCTCGGGAAGATCTTCGCGTCGAGCTTCAAGGTCGGCCCGGTGACCGTCTGGACGTCGGTGCTCTGGTGGATCCTGTTCGTCGCTCTCGCGGCCTGGACCCTGCAACGCGCCCGGGTCGGCAACTGGATCTTCGCGGTGGGCGGCAACCCGGACAGTGCCCGGGCCGTCGGGGTGCCGGTGGTCCGTACGAAAATCGGCCTTTTCATGGCGGTGTCGTTCCTGGGCTGGTTCGTCGGCATGCACCAGCTCTTCCGGTTCAACACGCTGCAGGCCGGCGGCGGCGTCGGCAACGAGTTCCTCTACATCATCGCCGCGGTGGTGGGCGGCACGCTGCTCACCGGCGGCTTCGGCAACGCGGTGGGCGTCGCGATCGGCGCGTTCATCTTCGGCATGACCAGCCTGGGCATCATCTACGCGGGCTGGGACCCGAACTGGTTCAAGGCCTTCCTCGGCGTCATGCTGCTGCTCGCGGTGCTGGTCAACCTCTACGTCAAGAAGATGTCCACCACCAGGAAGGTGGGTTAGGCGATGACGGACACCCTGGCCTCGCACGCCGACCGGGACCTCAACCGTGGCGAGCCGCTCATCGAGATGACCGACGTCGGCAAGTCGTACGGCGCGATCCGTGCCCTGCGCGGCATCAACCTGCGTGTCAACGCGGGCGAGGTGACCTGCGTGCTCGGCGACAACGGCGCCGGCAAGTCCACCCTGATCAAGATCATGTCGGGCCTGCACCCGCACAACGACGGCAGCCTGCGGGTCGACGGCAAGGAGGTCTCCTTCTCGTCGCCGCGCGAGGCGCTCTCCCACGGCATCGCCACCGTCTATCAGGACCTGGCGGTGGTGTCGCTGATGGAGGTGTGGCGCAACTTCTTCCTCGGCTCCGAGCTGACCGCGGGCAAGTACCCGCTGGCCGGACTGAAGATCAAGAAGATGAAGGAGATCGCCGACGCCGAGCTGCGCAAGATGGGCATCGTCGTCAAGGACATCAACCAGCCCATCGGTACGCTGTCCGGCGGCCAGCGCCAGTGCGTGGCGATCGCCCGGGCGGTGTATTTCGGCGCGCGCGTGCTGATCCTCGACGAGCCCACCGCGGCTCTCGGCGTCAAGCAGTCGGGCGTGGTGCTCAAGTATGTGGCCGCGGCCCGCGACGCCGGGCTGGGCGTCGTCTTCATCACGCACAACCCGCACCACGCCTACCTGGTCGGCGACCACTTCGTGATCCTCAAGCTGGGCGCGACCGCGCTCGACAAGAACCGCAGCCAGGTCAGCCTGGACGAGCTGACCCGGCAGATGGCCGGCGGCGACGAGCTCACCGAGTTGTCCCACGAACTGAAGCGGTGATGCGGATGCTGCAGGTCGGAGTCATCGGCACCGGCATGATCGGGCAGGACCACATCCGGCGCATGACGTCGGTGCTGGCCGGGGTTCGGGTGACGGCCGTGGCCGACGTCGACCCGGCAGTTGCCTTTAGAACTGGCGAGCGCATCGGGGCCACCGTCTTCGCGACCGGCGAGGAGCTGATCGCTTCATCCGGGGTGGACGCGGTCGTGGTCTGCTCGTGGGGGCCCACCCACGAGCAGTACGTGCTGGCCGCGATCGCGGCGGGCAAGCCGGTCTTCTGCGAGAAGCCGCTCGCCACCACCCAGGAGGCGTGCCTGCGCATCCTCGAGGCGGAGGCGGCCCACGGCAGCCGGCTCGTGCAGGTCGGTTACATGCGGCGGTACGACGCGTCGTACCGGGCGTTGAAGTCGGTGCTCGGGACGGGTCAGATCGGGGCGCCGCTGATGATGCACTGTGCCCACCGCAACGCGAGCGTGCCCGGCTTCTACGAGAAGGAAATGGCGATCACCGACACCGCGGTGCACGAGATCGACATGGTCCGCTGGATGTTCGACGACGAGATCACGGCGGTCCGGGTGCTGACGCCGCGCCGCAGCAGTCTCGGCGGTGACCTGCAGGACCCGTTGATGCTGCTGTTCGAGCTCTCCTCCGGGGTGCTGGTCGACGTGGAGACGTCGGTCAACATCCGGTACGGCTACGACATCCGCGGCGAGATCGTGGGAGAGGAGGGGACGGCCGCCCTGGGTTCCCTGAGTCCCGTGCACGTGCGGCGGGCCGGTCTGTCCGCCGACCCGGTGCCGGCCGACTGGCGCGAACGGTTCCTGGCGGCGTACGACGTGGAGTTCCAGGAGTGGATCGACGCGCTGCGGTCCGGCGGCCGGCCGGTGGGCCCGAGCGCTTGGGACGGGTACGCCGCCGCCGTGGTTTCCGACGCCGGGGTGCTCGCCCTGCGGAGCGGGGAACGAGTGCCGGTGGTTCTGGCGGAGCGCCCGAAGCTGTACGGGATGGAGGTAGCCGCATGAGCCGGGCTCTCGTTTCCCCGCAGCACACCGGCGTGCTCCTGGATCGGACTGGCGTGCTTCTCGATCGGGATGAGGCGGCATGAAGATCGCTCTCGACCCGTACATGCTGCGCCGGACACCGCTGCTCGAGTTGCCGCGCGTGGTCGCCGAGCTGGGCTACCGCCACATCGAGCTCTCGCCGCGCGACGACTTCCTGCCGTTCTTCCTGCACCCGCGCGTGGACAAGGCCGGCGTGGCAGCCTTCCGCAAGGAGCTCGCCGCCGCCGAGGTCACCGTCGCGTCGGTGCTGCCGCTCTACCGATGGTCCGGCCCCGACGAGGACGAGCGGCAGGCGGCGGTCCGCTACTGGAAGCGGGCCATCGAGATCACCGTCGACCTCGGGGTCAACGTCATGAACTCCGAGTTCAACGGCCGCCCCTCGCTGGCCGCCGAGAGCGAGGCCCAGTTCTGGCGCTCGATGGAAGAGCTGCTGCCGATCTTCGAGCGCGAGGGCGTACGCCTGGTCCTCGAGCCCCATCCCGACGACTTTCTCGAGGACGGCATCGGGGCGGTCAACCTGATCCGCGGCATCAACAGCGAGCTGGTCTCGTTCCTCTATTGCTGCCCGCACACGTTCCACCAGGGCGGCAACCTCGCCGAGATCATCCGCTACGCCGGCCCGCTGCTGACCCAGCTCCACATAGCCGACTCGTTCGACTTCCGCGCGTCGTCGGGCCTGCGCTACATCGTCAACCCGCCCGGCAGCACGGCCCGCGTCCACCAGCACCTCGACATGGGCCAGGGCGAGGTCGACTGGGACCTCTTCTTCGCGACGCTGAACGAGGTCGGCTTCGACGGCATCGCCACGGTCTGCGTCTTCGCCTGGGAAGAGCGAGCCGAGGAGAGCGCCCGCTTCAACCTGACCCAGATCAACCAGTACGTCGAGAAACACGCCGGCCACTGAGCGACGAGGCCCCCGGCGCTACCGTGCCGCCGAGGGCCTCCCGTCCGGGCCGGCGATCTTCACGTCTCGTCCGGCCCGCCGCTGCTTACGCATTGTCGGGAGCTTCCACTGCCGTGCGCACCAGCTCGTGCAACCGGTTCACGGCGCGGGCCAGGCCGGGGATGTCGACGGCGGTGTCGGTGCGGACCCGCATCTCCAGGCTGAGGCCGAGCGGCGCGGCCTCGACGAGCCAGCGCGGCCAGGACTCGGTCAGGTGCCGGTCGTCCTCGTAGAAGGCCGGCCGCGCGCGCCGGGCGTACCGTTCGCGCGCGACTTCGCCCGGCACGTCGCACCACACCTCGACGATCTGGCCGGCGCCCGCCCGGCCCAGACCGTCCCGCACGAAGGTCAGATCGCGTGGCCGGAACCACCACGACTCCAAGACGACGCCGCCCGGGATGGCGGCGGCCAGTGTCCACATGAGCTCAGAAGCCGTGCGCCCGAGGGCGGCGGCCGGAACCTGCGGCGCGGCCGCCGCCAGCGCCTCCTTGATCGCGTCCTTCGAGATGAGCGGCACCGCCAGCTCGGCCGCCAGCGCCGTCGCCAGAGTCGTCTTGCCCGACCCGGGCAGCCCGTTGACCAGGACGATGCGCTCAGCCATGCCGCGATCCTGCCACCCGCTTCGGCCCTTCCGCAGGCACCGTAGGCCTCCGTTCCCGGCCGTTCCTCAGCCTTCCGCCGTTCGTCAGCCTTCGGCCGGGAACAGGGCGGCGAAGCGGCTCAGGTACAGCGGCCAGCCCTGGTCGTTGCCCAGCGATTCGTTCAGCGACTCCCAGCCCGGCCCGTGCCGGTCGAGGTGGCGGTGTTCGAGCTCGACACGGGTGCGCTCGGGACTCTCCGCGATGAACCGGACCTCGACCTCGCTCGTGTTCGCCAGATCCTGCTCGAGCGTCCACTGGACCCCGATGTCCCAGGTGAACACCACACGGTCCGGCGGCTCGTAGGCCAGCACCCGTGCCCACGAGAACTCCGACCCGTCCTCCCCACGGTCGAAGATGCGCCCGCCCACCCGCCGCTCGAACACCGTCTCGGCAATGGGCGAGCTCAGCAGGGTGTGGTCGCGCGGCTTGATCTCGTTGAAGCGCCCGGTGAACACCTCGAACGCCTTGGCCTGCGGCGCCGCCACGACGACCTGCCGCAGCACCACCTGGTCCGTTGTCTCGGTCATGACTTCTCCTCGTCCTCGACGATCTCTTGAAAACCCTCCAGGGCCCGCCGCCAGAACATGTCGAGCTGGTCGCGGAGCGCGGAGACCCCCGCCGGATTGAGCCGATAGACCCGCCGGGTGCCGGCCGCTTCGTCCTCGACGAGCCCCGCGTCCTTGAGCACGCGCAGATGCTGCGACACCGCCGGTCGGCTGATCGGCAGCTCGTCCGCCAGCTCACCGACGGCACGCGGCCGCACCGCCAGACATTCCACGATCGCGCGCCGGCTCGGATCCCCCAGAATCTCCCACCCGTCAGGCTCTTGGTAAGTGGCCACGAACGGTAAGCTACGACTTACCGATCGAGTCGTCAACCCTCCCTGCTCGGCGATTCTCGGACGTGGCGGCGAACCGGGGTCGACGGCGCGGTGGCGGTCGGCGATCATGCCCGCATGGCGGTGGAGACATGGACGGCTCTCACGTCGCTCGGGGGAGTGGCTCTCGGTGGCGGACTGTCGTATCTGGTGCAACGCACGACGCAACGCATGGCCGCCCGCATCGAGGAGGGCAAGCAGGCGACAGCCCGCACGGAGGCACGCCGGGCAGAACGGCTCGCCTTGCTGGAGCGCTTTGTTGGCGTGGCCGCCGAAGCAGAACGCTGCGCCTTCTCGCGGCCCGGCGACTGGCAGGACGGGGATGAGTGGTCGACCCTGGCCCAGGACGTGATGAATCGCTTCTGGGTGGCCGAGCGGATGATCCGCCTGCTGTTCCCGCCACCCGTCCACGATGCCGCCCGCGCCTACTTCCTGATGCTGAACGGCGCGGTCTGGGAGGGCGCCCCCAGCGGGCTCGAGTTGAGGGACGGCCTGGACCCGCCCCGGCTGGCCTTCCTCGACGCCGCGCGGGCGGCCCTCGAACACTAGGCCTGGTGGAGCGTCAGATGCCGGCCTTCCGGGCGGCGGCGAGGAGGTTTTCGGTGGCCAGGCGCAGGCCCTCGATCTGGTCGAGTTCGGTGTCCTCGTGTTCGATGTTGACGGCCATGTCGGGGTCGACCTCGTGCAGGGCTTGCAGGAAGGGCACCCAGAAGTCGTCGCCGTGGCCGCGGCCGACGGCCACGAACTGCCAGGACGGCTGGGTGGGCCACTGGTTGAGGGTGTTGTCGCCGCCCAGGCTGAGCGGGTTCCGGTCGGCGGGGGTGCGGGTGAAACGGTCGTCGAGCACGCCGAACAGGCGCACGTTGTCGTCGTTGATGCGGGTGTCTTTGGCGGCGGCGTGGAACACCCTGTCGCCCAGGTGCCTGATGGCGGCCACGGGGTCGATGCCCTGCCAGAACAGATGGCTCGGGTCCATCTCGGCGCCGATGTGGGTGGCGTTGGTCTGTTCGATCAGGCGCAGCAGGGTGGGCGGGTTGAAGACCAGGTTCTGCGGGTGCATCTCGATGCACACCTTGACGTCGGCGTCGGCCGCGCGGGCCTGGATGTCGCGCCAGAAGGGCACGGCCACCTCGTGCCACTGGTAGTCGAGGACGTCGAGGAACTGGCTGTCCCACGGGTTCACCACCCAGTTGGCCACGGAGGCGCGCGCGTCGCTGCCGGGCAGGCCCGACATGGTGACCACCCGCCCGACGCCGAGCAGGGCGGCCAGCTCGATGCTGCGTCGCAGGTCGTCGGCGTGCTTCGGGCCGACCCGCGGGTCGGGGTTGAGCGGGTTGCCGTTGCAGTTGAGGCCGGTCAGTGTGATGCCGGCCTGGGTGTAGCGGCCCAGGTAGTCCTCGCGGGCGCCGGCGCCGGCCAGCAGGTCGTCGATGGGGATGTGGGGCGTGGCGATGAAGCCGCCGGTGTTGATCTCGGCACTGGTCAGACCGAGCTCGCCGAGGATCTTCAGCGTTTCGTCGAGGGAACGGTCGTGCAGGCACGCCGTGTAGGCACCGAGGCGCATGGCAGGGGTCTCCTCAGAGGGTTGTGGGTTTGCCGGTGGCGGACACGACCGCCTCGAGGACGCGCAGGTTGTGCAGGCCGTGGGCCAGATCGGGGCAGGGCGGCAGGCCCTTGACGCCGGCGATCTGGTCGAGGAAGGCGCGGGCCTGGTAGACGAAGAAGTCGTTCTGGCCGTGGCCGACGGTGGGGAAATCCATGGGGAGGCCGCGCGCGACGTAGGGGTGCCATGGGCCGATGTGGACGGTGCGGGCGCCGTTGACCGACACCTCGGGCGCGGCGTCGATGATGCCGAACTCGGCCGGACGGGTCATGTCGAACGAGGCGGTGCCCCGTTCGCAGAACAGGTCGACCCGGAGCGTGTTGGCGTGGCCGAAGGCGACCCGGGACAGCGAGAACGTGCCCACCGCCCCGCCCGCGTAGCTGGTGGTGAACGTGCAGACGTCCTCGTTCTCGACCGGCACGAGCTCGTCGCTCACCTGGACGCCGCCCGCGTGACCCACGGCGACGCCCAGCGGCCGGGGACGTTCGGTGACCAGCGTGGCCATCGTGGTGCCCTGGACGCCGCTGGTGGGGCCGCAGAAGAACTCGGCCAGGTCGGTCAGGTGGCTGCCGATGTCGGCCAGCACGCCCGAGCCGGGACCGCCCTGGTAGCGCCAGCTCATCGGGCGCTGCGGGTCGAAGCCGTAGTCGCACCAGTAGTTGCCGACGAAGTGGCGCACCGGGCCCAGCGCGCCCTCGACCTGGTGCTTCAGCGCGTTGAGGGCGGGGGAGCGGCGGAACGTGAAGCCGACCGCGCCGACCAGGCCGGGAGCGGCGGCGGCCGCGGCGGCCATGGCGGCGCCGTCGGCGACGCTCGGGGCCAGGGGCTTCTCGCAGAGCACGTGTTTGCCGGCGGCGAGGGCGGCCTCGGTGATCTCGCGGTGGAGGCTGTTGGCGACGGCGACGCTCACCGCGTCGACGTCGGGCGCCTCGACGACCGCTCGCCAGTCGGTCTCGGCGCGGGCGTAGCCGTAGCGCGCGGCGGCGTCGGCGGCGAACGGCTCGTGCACATCGGCGATGGCGACCAGGCGGGGAGCGGGCTGGTCGAGGCCGAAGACGGTGGCCGCCTGGCGGTAGGCGTTGGCGTGGGCCCGGCCGACCATGCCGGCGCCGATCACAGCGACTCCAAGTGTCATGAAGGCCTGCCTCGCTCGAGAATTTAAAGCGCTTTAAGGACTCCTGTACTATCGATGTTGATCTCGCTGAGTGTCAAGGTGTGCACGAGGAGTGAAAGAGTGGATCAGCGACCGCGACTGTCCGACGTGGCCGCCCGCGTCGGCGTCTCGCCGGCCTCGGTCTCCCTCGTGCTGCGCGGCGCGCCCGGTCCCAGCTCCGAGACCCGCGAGCGCGTGCTGGCGGCCGCGGCCGAGCTCGGCTATCGGGCCGACCGCACGGCCAGCCTGCTCGCCCGCCGCCGGCGCCACCTGCTGGGCGTCCTGCTCGACGTGCGCAACCCGTTCCACGCCGAGCTGGCCGAAGAGATCCAGGTCGAGGCCGACCGGGCCGGCTACGAGGTCGTGCTGTCCACCCTCACCCGCAGCCACGACGAGCCCCGCGCCATCGAGACCCTGCTCGATTTCCGGTGCGAGGCGCTGATCCTGCTCGGTCCCGACGCGCCCGACGACGAGCTCGGCCGGCTGGCTGCCCAGGTGCCCTGCGTGGTGGTCGGGCGCATGGCTCCGGGCGTGGCGGTCGACGTGGTGCGCCCGGCCGACGACGTGGGGGTCGACGCCGCCCTCGACCATCTGATCCGTCTCGGTCACACCCGCATCGCGTTCCTCGACGGCGGGCGGGGTGCGGTGGCCGCTGCCCGCCGCCGGGGCTACCGCCGGGCGATGCGCCGGGCCGGGCTGGCCGCCGTGGTGCTGCCGGGCGACCACACCGAAGAGGGCGGCGTGCGCGCCGGCCGCCGGCTGGCCGCCGGGGGCGATCTGCCCACCGCCGTCGTGGCTTCCAACGATCGCCTGGCGGTGGGCCTGATGGACGCGTTCGTCCGCGCCGGCGTCGACGTGCCCGGCCGGGTCTCCGTGGTCGGCTACGACGACAGCACGCTGGCTCACCTGGCCCACATCGATCTGACGTCGGTCAACCAGGACGCGCCGGCCCAGGCGCGCGAGGCGGTGCTCGCCGCCGTGTCGCGCCTCGACGACGGCCGTACGCGCCCGAGCGAGATCGTGCTGGTGCCGCACCTGGTCGTCAGGGGCAGCACCGCCGCGCCGCAAACCTGATGGCTGCCGCCGCACCGGTGCCGGTACCATCGTCGGAGCGAGGCGCTGATGGGGACGAGTACGGTCGCACGCAGTCACGAGAGACCTGGGGACGGTGGAAGCCCGGGGGCGTGCGCGGCCGGAAGATCACCCCGGAGCCGTCGGAGGAAAGGCTTCGGCCGACTAGAACCGACCGCACCCACTTCGAGTGGGCCGTGGCTTCACGGCCAAAGAGGGTGGTACCGCGGGGCCGATGAGGTCTCGTCCCTCTGTTGCTGACGGAACACGTCCGACGGAGGAACACAAGGTGTATCGCCCGGTGCCCGCGCAGGTCGACCTGCCCGCGCTCGACCACGACGTCCTGCGGTTCTGGCAGGAACAGAAGATCTTCGCGCGCAGCCTCGAGCAGTCCGCGGGCCGCCCCGAATGGGTCTTCTACGAGGGCCCGCCCACGGCCAACGGGATGCCCGGCGCCCACCACATCGAGGCCCGCGTCTTCAAGGACGTCTTCCCGCGCTACCGCACGATGAAGGGCTTCCACGTCGCCCGCAAGGCCGGCTGGGACTGCCACGGCCTGCCGGTCGAGCTCGCCGTCGAGAAGGAGCTCGGCTTCAGCGGCAAGCAGGACATCGAGGCGTACGGCGTCGCCGCCTTCAACGACCGCTGCCGGGCCTCCGTCACCCGGCACACCGACGCGTTCGCCGAGCTCACCGAGCGCATGGGCTACTGGGTCGACACGGCCGACGCCTACCGCACGATGGACCCGGACTACATCGAGTCCGTCTGGTGGTCGCTGCGGCAGATCTTCGACAAAGGCCTGCTGGTCGAGGACTTCCGGGTCGCCCCGTGGTGCCCGCGCGACCAGACGACGCTCTCCGACCACGAGCTCGCGCAGGGCTATGAGACGGACGTCGACCCGGCCGTCTACGTGCGCTTCCCGCTCACCTCGGGCCCGCTGGCCGGTCAGGCGTCGCTGCTGGTCTGGACGACCACGCCGTGGACGCTGGTGTCCAACACGGCCGTCGCGGTCAACCCCGACGTGACGTACGTGGTGGCGACCGACGGCAACGAGCAGCTGGTGGTGGCCGAGCCGCTCATGGCCCAGGTGCTGGGCGAACAGTGGCGGGCGACCGGCGAGTCGTTCACCGGCAAGCAGATGGAGCGCTGGACCTACCGCCCGCCGTTCGAGCTGGTCGAGGTGCCCGACGCGCACATCGTGATCCTGGCCGGCTACGTCACCACCGACAGCGGCACCGGCCTCGTGCACCAGTCGCCGGCGTTCGGCGCCGACGACCTGGCGAGCTGCCGCGCGTACGGGCTGCCCATGGTCAACCCGATCCGGCGCGACGGCACCTTCGAGCCTGAGGTTCCGCTGGTGGGCGGCCTCTTCTTCCGTACGGCCAACGAGCCGCTCGTCGAGGAGCTGCGGCGCGCCGGCCTGCTGTTCCGCCTCGATCCGTACGAGCACCAGTACCCGCACTGCTGGCGCTGTCACACCGCGCTGATCTACTACGCCCAGCCCTCCTGGTACGTGCGCACCACCGCCGTACGGGAAAAGATGCTGCGCGAGAACGAGCAGACCACCTGGCAGCCCGAGACCGTCAAGCACGGCCGCTACGGCGACTGGCTCAAGAACAACGTCGACTGGGCGCTGTCCCGCAACCGCTACTGGGGCACGCCGCTGCCCATCTGGCGGTGTGCCGAGGGACACCTGACCTGCATCGGCTCGCTGGCCGAGCTGGGCGACAAGGCCGGTCGCGACCTGTCCGGGCTCGATCCGCACCGCCCCTACATCGACGAGGTCACCTTCGCCTGCCCGCAGTGCGAGCGGACGGCCACCCGCGTCCCCGAGGTCATCGACGCCTGGTACGACTCGGGGTCCATGCCGTTCGCCCAGTTCGGCTACCCGTACAAGAACAAGGAGCTCTTCGAACGGCGGTTCCCCGCGCAGTTCATCTCCGAGGCGATCGACCAGACCCGCGGCTGGTTCTACACGCTGATGGCGATCAGCACCATCGTCTTCGACCGTTCGTCGTACGAGGCTGTCGTCTGCCTGGGCCACATCCTCGCCGAGGACGGCCGCAAGATGTCCAAGCACCTCGGCAACATCCTCGAGCCGATCCCGCTGATGGACACGCACGGCGCCGACGCCGTCCGCTGGTTCATGGCCTGCGTGGGCTCGCCCTGGTCGGCGCGACGGGTCGGCCACACGACGCTGCAGGAGGTCGTGCGCAAGACCCTGCTGACGTACTGGAACACGGTCGCGTTCCAGGCCCTCTACGGCCGGGCTGCGGGCTGGCAGCCGTCCGCCTCCGATCCGGCGCCGGCCGACCGGCCGCTGCTCGACCGCTGGGTGCTGTCCGAGCTGAACGACCTGGTCGGCAAGGTCGATACGGCGTACGCGGCGTTCGACACCCAGGAGGCGGGCCGGCTGCTCGCCGCGTTCGTCGACGACCTTTCCAACTGGTATGTGCGCCGCAGCCGCCGCCGCTTCTGGCGCGGGGAGCCGGCCGCGCTGGCCACCCTGCACGAGGCCCTGCGCACGGTCACGTTGCTGATGGCTCCGCTGACCCCGTTCGTCACCGAGCGGGTGTGGGGCGACCTGGTCACCCCGGTCGATCCCGGTGCGGCCGAATCGGTGCACCTCGCGGCCTTCCCCGAGCCCGATGAGTCGCTGATCGATCCGGTCCTGTCGACGCGGATGGCGCTGGTCCGGCGGCTGGTCGAGCTGGGCCGGGCGGCGCGGGCCGAGTCGGGCATGAAGGTGCGCCAGCCGCTGTCCCGCGCGCTGGCCTCGGCCAACGGCTTCGGCGACCTGCCGCCCGGCCTGCTGGCCGAGATCGCCGCGGAGCTCAACGTGGGCGAGGTCGGCCCGGTCGCCGGCTCCTTCGTCGACACGACGGCCAAGGCCAATTTCCGTACGCTGGGCAGGCGCTTCGGCAAGAAGGTGCAACTCGTGGCCCAGGCGATCGCCGCGGCCGACGCCGCCGAGCTCAAGGACGCCCTCCGCACGTCGGGAACGGCGTCGCTCGTGGTCGACGGCGAGCCGATCACCCTGACCCCCGACGAGGTCGTGATCACCGAGACGCCGCGCGCGGGCTGGGCCGTCGCCTCCGACTCGGGCGGCACGGTGGCGCTCGACCTCTCGCTCACGCCGGAGCTGCGACGGGCCGGCATCGCCCGCGACGCCGTGCGGCAGATCCAGGAGGCCCGCAAGGCGAGCGGCCTCGAGGTCTCCGACCGCATCGACCTGGGCTGGTCCGCCGAGGGCGAGACGGCGCAGGCCCTGGTCGAGCACGCCACCCTGGTCGCCGACGAGGTGCTGGCCACGAGCTACGAGAGCGGGCCGGCGACCTGGCCCGACGCCCGCGAGTTCACCGACGAGTCGATCGGCCTGACGTTCTGGCTGCGGAAGGCCTGATCCGGACGGCGCCCCGGCGCGGGCCGCGCCGGGGTCAGCGGCAGGGGAGGATGCCGGCTCGCTTCTTGGCCTCCAGGACGTGGCGGGCGGCCTCGTCGACCCGGGCACGGAAGGACTGATCGCTTTCGGCCCGGGCGATCAGGGCCCCGGCCATGGGGGCGGCGTCGGCGGCCACGATGGTGAGCACCATGTCGCCGCCGGCGGCCACGAAGCGAACGGCTCGCTGGGCGGGGGAGACGGACGTGACCGCGCGGGCCGCGCCCAGATCGTCGGAGATCACCAGGCCGTCGAAGCCGATCTTCTCGCGCAGCAGGCCGGTGATGATCGGCTTCGAGAAGGCGGCGATGGCGTCAGGGTCGATCTTCGGGTAGCGGGCCGAAGAGATCATCACGGCGGCCGAGCCCGACTCGATGCCGGCCTTGAACGGGCTCAGGTACGGGTCGTCAACGGTCGCGACGGTGTCGGTCGCACCCCTGGACACGTCGGTGTTGACCCGCACGCGGCCCAGGCCGGGGAAGTGCTTCAGCGTCGTCAGCACGCCGGCGTCCTGGGAGGCGGGGACGACCGTACGGATCGCCGCCGCGACCTTCGCCGGGTCGGAGCCGAACTCGCGGCGGAAGGCGCCGATCGGCGGGTTGCCGGTGCCGATGCTGGTGGGCACGGTGTCGGCGACCGGAGCGAGGTTGAGGTTCACGCCGATTCCCTTCAGCCGGCGGGCGCTCGTGCCGGTGGTGTCGCGCAGTGTCGCGGCCGGCCCGGAGCCGAGCCGTTGCGCCGACGGCAACCGTGGGAAGTCGGGGCCCTTGAGGGTCTGGACGCTGCCGCCCTCCTGGTCGACGGCCAGCAGCATCGGCATGGGGGCCTGCTTCTGCAGGGCGGCGATGCCGGACTTCAGTTGGGCGGCCGCATGCGTGCTGCGGCCGCGCAGGAAGACGCCACCCAGGTGGTAGCGGCGCACAGTGTCGCCCAGGCCGCTGGGCGCGTTGACCGCGGCGCCGATCATGAGCAGCTGGCCGACGCGTTCCGGCAGGTCGAGGGCGTCGAGGGTCTCGGTCAGGCAGTCCTTGGGCGGCGGCGGGGGCGCGGACGACGGCGACGTGGAGAACGGCGGCGTGGCGGACGGCGCCGCCGCTGAGGAGGGCGCCGCGATCGGGGGGTCGGCGGCGCCGGTGGTGCAGCCGCTGACTGCCAGGAGCATGGCGACCGCCGCGGCGGCCAGGCTTCGCTTCATCGACCGCCACGGTAGTCAATCAATGTCGATCAGGTGGTGTGCGGCCCGGGGAGATCGTGTGAAGGCCCTCGAAGGCCAGGGCGGTCACCGCGTCGGCGATCGCGTCGGCCCCGCCGGGGCGGGGGCGGTACCACTCGGTGAGCGAGTTGACCATGCCGAGGAGCAGGCGGGCGGCGGTGGCGGGCTCGATGTCGGGGCGTACGCCGCCCTCGGCCTGGGCCTGCTTGACGAGCTCGGTGACCACGACGTCGAACTCGCGCCGCCGGGCCAGCGCGTGCTGCTCGGCCTCGGTGTTGCCGCGGACCCGCAGCAGCACGGTCACGTATTCGAACCGCTCCGACAACACGAGCACGCTCCGGCGGATCAGCTGCTCGAGCCTTTCCCGGGCGGGCACATCGAGGGCGCGAACCTCGTCGGCCGCCTCGAAGAGCCCGTCGAGCGCGCGGTCCATCGCCATCTGCAGGAGCTGTTCCTTGCCGCTGATGTGGTGGTAGACGCTGGATTTCGTGATGCCCAGGGCGACGGCGATGTCGAACATGCTGGTGTAGTCGTAACCGCGCTCGTTGAACAGCCGCACGGCGGCAGCGAGCACGGCATCCTGGTCATAGCCGGGACGGCCGCGCCGCCGCGGCTCTCGGGCGGGTGTCGGTGCCATTCTCTCTCCCGGGCTTGATTACCGACCGACCGGACGGTAGATAATGATGGCACGCGAGCGCAAGGGAGCGCAGGATGACGACCCCCGCCGGGTTCTACGAGACGCATGCCGAGCTGCTCGATCAGGCTGTCCGGGCGACGACCGTCCGCGACTACTGGTCAGCCTTCCCCGAGTCGCCGAGCAAGTCGGTCTACGGCGAGCAGGCCGCTCCCGATGGTGAGCGCGCGTTCCGGGCCCTGCTCGGCGGCACGTTCCCGATCGAGGTGCCCGGCGCCGCCGGCACGGTCAGCACCGAGCGCTCGCCCTGGGGCCTCGAGCTCGGCATCAGCTATCCCAAGGCCGACCCGCTGGCCCTGGTCGCCGCAGCCCGCGCCGCCACCCCGGCCTGGCGCGCCGTGAACCCGCAGGGTCGCGCCGGCGTCGCCGCTGAGATCATCAAGCGGATCAACGCCCGCTCGTTCGAGCTGGCCCACGCCGTGCAGCACACCACCGGCCAGGCGTTCGTCATGGCGTTCCAGGCCGGCGGCCCGCACGCGCAAGACAGGGCTCTCGAAGCCGTGGCGTACGCGCTGGCCGCCACCACCCGCATTCCGGCCACCGCCGAGTGGACCAAGCCGCAGCGCGGCGGCGACCCCCTGCGCCTCGCCAAGACGAGCACGGTCGTCGGCCGCGGCGTGGGCCTGGTCATCGGCTGCAACACGTTCCCCACCTGGAACAGCTATCCCGGGCTGTTCGCGAGCCTCGTCACCGGCAACCCGGTGATCGTCAAGCCGCACCCGGGCGCCGTGCTGCCGCTGGCCATCACCGTGCAGATCTGCCGCGAGGTGCTGGCCGAGGCCGGCCAGAGCCCCGACCTGGTCACCCTGGCCGTCGAGGAGCCGGGCGACGGCATCGCGGCCACCCTGGCCACCCACCCCGACGTCCGCATCGTCGACTTCACCGGCTCCAGCGAGTTCGGCAACTGGCTCGAGGCCAACGCACGCCAGGCCGTCGTCTACACCGAGAAAGCCGGCCTCAACACGGTCGTGGTCGACTCCACCGACGACTACAAGGGCCTGCTGCGCAACCTGTCCTTCTCGCTGTCCCTCTACAGCGGGCAGATGTGCACCACCCCGCAGAACATCCTGGTCCCGCAGGGCGGCATCGAGACGGACGCCGGCCACCGCAGCGTCGACGAGTTCGGCGCCGACCTGGCCGCCGCCCTCGACAAGCTGCTGGGCGACCCGGCCCGGGCCGCGGGCACGCTGGGCGCGATCGTCAACGACGGCGTCCTGGCCCGGCTCACCGAGGCCGACAGCGCGGCCAGCGTCATCCACCGCACGGCCGAGGTCGCCGACGCGAGCAACCCGGGCGCCACGATCCGCACGCCCGTGGTGGTCCGGCTCGACGCGGCCGACGAGAAGGCGTACACCCGGGAATGGTTCGGCCCGGTCTCGTTCGTCATCGCCACGGAGTCGACCGCGCACAGCCTGCGCGTCCTGGTCGAGACGGTCCGGGCCCACGGGGCGCTCACCGCGCTCGTCCACTCCACGAATCCCGAGGTCCTTTCCGCTGCGCGGGAGGCGGCGCTCGACGCCGGGGTGCACCTCGCCGAAAATCTCACGGGAGGGGTGTTCGTGAACCAGACCGCCGCGTTCAGCGACCTGCACGGCTCCGGCGCCAACCCGGCCGCCACGGCCTCGCTGAGCGACGACCACTTCGTCACCGGCCGGTTCTTCACCCTCCAGTCCCGTCACCACGTCTGAGCACCGGAGGAACACACGATGGCTGAGGCCTACCTCGTCGGCGGCGTCCGCACCCCCCAGGGCAAGTACGGCGGCGCGCTCGCCGGCATCCGCCCCGACGACCTCGCGGGGCTGGTCGTCCGCGAGGCGGTCGGCCGGGCCGGCGTGCCCGCCGAGGCGATCGACGAGGTGGTGCTCGGCGCGGCCAACCAGGCCGGCGAGGACAACCGCAACGTGGCTCGCATGGCCGTGCTGCTCTCCGGCCTCCCCGACACGGTTCCGGGCTACACCGTCAACCGGCTCTGCGCCAGCGGCCTGACCGCGATCGTCTCGGCCGCCAACCAGATCCGGGCCGGCGAGGCCGACCTGATCGTGGCCGGCGGTGTCGAGTCGATGACCCGGGCGCCGTGGGTGATGCAGAAGCCGGGCACCCCGTGGGCCCGCCCCGGCGAGGTCGTCGACACGTCGCTGGGCTGGCGCTTCACCAACCCGCAGTTCAAGGCGCACGACAAAGAGGCCGGCACCGGCCCCGAGGATCGCCGGATCACGCTCAGCATGGGCGAGACGGCCGAAGAGGTCGCCGCGCTCGACGGCATCACCCGCGCCGAGAGCGACGCGTTCGCGCTGCGCAGCCACCAGCGGGCGATCGCGGCGATCGACGCCGGCCGGTTCGAGAGCGAGATCGTGCCGGTCGGCGAGGTGACCACCGACGAGATCCCCCGCCGCGGGTCCACTCTCGAGAAGCTGGGCGCTCTGCGGCCGGTCTTCCGGGTCGGCGGGGTCGTCACGGCCGCTTCGTCGTCCCCGCTCAGCGACGGCGCCGCCGCGCTCGTCGTGGCGAGCGGCGAGGCCGTCGAGCGGTACGGGCTGACCCCGCGCGCCCGGATCGTCACGGCGGCCAGCGCGGGCGTCCCGCCCCAGATCATGGGCCTGGGCCCGGTGCCCGCCACCGAGAAGGCCCTGGCCCGGGCCGGCTGGGGCGCGAGCGACCTCGAGGCCGTCGAGCTCAACGAGGCCTTCGCCGTGCAGTCGCTGGCCGTGATCCGGCGGCTCAAGCTCGACGAGGAAAAGGTGAACGCCGACGGCGGCGCGATCGCCCTGGGCCACCCGCTGGGCTGCTCGGGCGCCCGGCTCACCGTGACGCTGCTGGGCCGCATGGAACGCGAGAACGCCCGCCGGGCCCTGGCCACCCTCTGCGTCGGCGTCGGTCAAGGCGTCGCCATGTTGGTGGAGCGGCCGTGAACACGCTGCACGTCGAGGAGCTCGACGACCGCGTGGTGGTCACGTTGCGGCGCCCCGAGGCCCGCAACGCGATCAACGCGGCGATGATCGGCGAGCTGCACGACGTGTGCGCGGCCCTGGAAGAGCGGCCGCGGCTGCTGCTGATCACCGGCGGCGACGGCACCTTCGCCGCCGGGGCCGACATCGGCGAGCTGCGCGAGCGTGGCCGGGAGCAGGCGCTGCAAGGCATCAACAGCCGGTTGTTCGACCGCGTGGCCCGGCTGCCGATGCCCACGGTGGCCGCTGTGGACGGTTACGCGCTGGGCGGGGGCGCCGAGCTGGCGTACGCGTGCGACGTCCGGCTCGCCTCACCGGCCGCGATCTTCGGCAACCCCGAGCCGGGTCTCGGCATCCTCGCGGCGGCCGGCGCCTGCTGGCGGCTGCGGGAGCTGGTCGGCGCCTCGGTCGCCAAGCAGGTGCTGCTGGCCGGGCGGCGGCTCGACGCCGACGACGCGCTGCGGTTCGGCCTGCTGGCCGAGGTCGTGCCGGCCGGCGAGCTGCTGAAGCGGGCCCACGCGATGCTCGATCGGATGGCCCGCTCGGGTGCGCTCGCGCTGCGCCTCACCAAGCTGGTCGCCGACGGCGCCGGACACCCGCTGACCGACGACCTGGCCCAGGCGATCCTCTTCGAGTCGGAGGAGAAACGCGTGCGGATGGACGCCTTCCTGGCCGGCGGCCGTTCATGAGCGCCCGGCGAACCGGCGGCGCATTCGTGGCTGCACGGCTGGCGGCGAGGATGTCAGGCGACGCGTTCGCGGACGCCCGGCACGTGGCGAGCGTGGCCGGCGGTCGGTCATGAGCGCGCCGGCAGCGGCCGTGCCGAAGGTCGTGGCTGTGGTCGGTGGCGGGCGCATGGGGGCCGGCATCGCCCAGGTCTTCGCCGTGGCCGGCGCGGTCGTCTGCCTGGTCGAACGCGACCCGGCGGCTGCGGCGGCGTCCCGCGACCGGGTGGCGATGGGGCTGCTGCGGGCCTCCGAGAAGGGCGCGTTGAGCGAGTCGGCCGACTCGGTGCTCGAACGGCTGATCCTCCTCGACGACCTGTCGGGACTCAATGCCGACACCGACCTGCTGGTCGAGGCCGTGCCGGAGGACCCGGCGCTCAAAGTGCGCCTGCTGGCCGCGGCCGAGCAGGCCGTCGGCGAATCCACGGTGCTGGCCAGCAACACCAGCTCCCTGTCGATCAGCGGGCTGGCCGACGGGCTGCGGCGGCCCGAGCGGTTCCTCGGCATGCACTTCTTCAACCCGGTGCCGGCCAGCAAGCTGGTCGAGATCGTGACCGGCCCGCAGACCGGTGACGCCGCGTGCGAGGCGACCCGGGGGTGGGTGGCCGGGCTGGGCAAGAGCGAGATCGTCGTACGGGATTCGCCCGGGTTCGCCACCAGCCGGCTCGGCGTGCTGCTGGGGCTCGAGGCGATCCGCATGCTCGATGAGGGCGTCGCCGACGCGGCCGACATCGATCGGGCCATGGAACTGGGCTATCGGCACCCGATGGGCCCGCTGCGCTCCACCGACCTGATCGGACTCGACGTACGCCTGGCGATCGCCGAACACCTGCACCGGGAGCTGGGGGAGCGTTTCGCGCCGCCGCAACTTTTGCGCGACAAGGTGGCGCGCGGAGAGCTGGGCCGCAAGACCGGGCAAGGGTTCTTCAGCTGGGGCGCGCCATGAGCGAGCGTGCTGGAAGCGTCAGGGGCGAGCGTGCTGGAAGCGTCAGGGGCGAGCGTGCTGGAAGCGTCAGGGGCGAGCGAGCTGGAAGCGTCAGGGGCGAGCGTGCTGGAAGCGTCAGGGGCGAGCGTGCTGGAAGCGTCAGGGGCGAGCGAGCCGGGAGGCGTCATGAGTGAGCAGGTCTTCGAGGCGACCATCGCCAAGGATCAGCGGATCGAGCCGCGCGACTGGATGCCCGAGGGCTACCGCAAGACCATGATCCGGCAGATCGCCCAGCACGCCCACTCCGAGATCATCGGCATGCAGCCCGAGGGCGCCTGGATCACCCGGGCGCCGTCGCTCCGCCGCAAGGCGATCCTGCTGGCCAAGGTGCAGGACGAGGCCGGACACGGGCTCTACCTCTATTCGGCGGCCGAGACCCTCGGCGCCGACCGGGGCGACCTGACCCGCCGGCTCATCGAGGGCCGCCAGAAATACTCCTCGATCTTCAACTACCCCACCCTGACGTTCGCCGACGTCGGCGTGATCGGGTGGCTCGTCGACGGCGCCGCCATCTGCAACCAGGTGCCGCTGTGCCGCAGCTCCTTCGGGCCGTACGCGCGGGCGATGATCCGCATCTGCAAAGAGGAGTCGTTCCATCAGCGGCAGGGCTACGAGCTGCTGATGACGATGATGCGCGGCACGCCGGCCCAGCGCGAGATGGTGCAGGACGCGGTGAACCGCTGGTGGTGGCCGTCGCTGATGATGTTCGGCCCGCCCGACGCGGAATCGCCCAACACGGCCCAGTCGATGGCCTGGAAGATCAAGCGGCACACCAACGACGAGCTGCGGCAGCGCTTCGTCGACATGAGCGTGCCCCAGGCCGAGGCGCTGGGCGTCACCCTGCCCGACGGCGACCTGCGCTGGAACGCCGAGCGCGAGCACTACGACTTCGGCGAGATCGACTGGTCGGAGCTCAAGCGCGTGATCTCGGGCGACGGGCCGATGAATAAGGAACGCATCGCCAACCGGCGCCGGGCCGACGAAGAGGGCGCCTGGGTCCGCGAGGCGGCAGCAGCCCACGCGGCGAAACGACAGGGGGCGCCGGCATGAGCGGCGAGATCAAGCACGAGTGGCCGCTGTTCGAGGTTTTCGTGCGGGCCAAGCGTGGCCTCAACCACGTCCACGTCGGATCGCTGCGGGCCGCCGACCACGAGATGGCGCTGCACCACGCGCGCGACCTGTACACGCGCCGCAACGAGGGCGTCAGCATCTGGGTCGTGAAGTCCGACGACGTCGTGGCCTCGGGGCCGGACGACAAGGACGCGTTCTTCGGGCCCAGCGGCGACAAGGCCTACCGGCACCCGACGTACTACGCCATCCCCGACTCCGTGCCGCACATCTGAGGCCGCGATGAGCTTCGACGACGCCTACCAGGCCCTAACCGACCACGACGACGACGCCCGCTGGGCGTACGGCACCGGGTTCGCCGACCCGCTGGCCGGCGTGCCCACCGCCCTGCCCGACGGGGTGGACGGCGCCGACCTGGCCGCCTACTGCCTGATGATCGGCGACGACGCGCTGATCCTGTCGCACCGGTTGCAGCAGTGGGTGACCCGCGCCCCCGAGCTTGAGGACGAGATGGCGATCGCCAACATCGCGCTCGACCTGCTCGGCCAGGCGCGGCTGCTGCTGACCCGGGCCGGGGAGTCCGAGGGCGCCGGCCGCGACGAGGACGACCTGGCCTACCTGCGCGAGGCCGCGGACTTCCGGCACGTCCGCCTGGCCGGGGCGCGCGACGACGACTTCGGCCACCTGATCGCGCGGCTGCTCGTCTTCGCGACGTGGCGGCTGGCCCTGCTCGACCGGCTGTCGGCGAGCCGCGACCCGGTGCTCGCGGCGATCGCCGCCAAGGGCGTCAAGGAGGTCACCTACCACCGCGAGTACGCGGCGGGCTGGACGGTCCGCCTCGGCGACGGCACGCCGCTCTCCCGCGAGCGCATGCAGGCCGGCCTGGACGCGGTGTGGCCCCTGATCGACGAGCTCTTCGAGCCGCACCCGATCGAGCAGCGACTGACCGGCGTGGCCGTCGACCCGGCGTCGCTGCGCCCCGAGTTCGACGCCGTCCTGGCCCAGGTGCTCGCCGCGGCCACGCTCGACGCGCCGGAACCGGGGAACGCAACGCGCGATGCGTCGGCTTCCGGGGGCGTGACGCGCGATGCGCAGGTGTCTGGAACGGCGACGCACGACGAAGCAGTGCTCGGCAAGACGCCTGGGCGCGACGGCCGACATGGTGGCGAGCTGGCGGAGATCCTGGCCGAAATGCAGGGGCTGGCCCGTGCGACGCCCGGCGGTGTCTGGTGAGCGCCCTCGGCGGTGAGCTGCGGTCAGCCAGCCTTGCGATGGTGAGCGCGTCCGAGTCGCCGGGGTCGGTCGGCGTGGTGAGCGGGGCTGAGTCGCCGGGGTCGGTCGGCGTGGTGAGCGGGGCTGAGTCGCCGGGGTCGGTCGGCGTGGTGAGCGCGGGCGAGTCGCAGGGGCTTGGCGGCGTGGTGAGCGCGGGCGAGTCGCAGGGGCCGGGCGGCATAGTGAGCGCGGCCGAGGTGGCGGCGACTGTCACCGATCCCGAGCTGCCCATGGTCACGCTGGCCGAGCTGGGGATCCTGCGTGAGGTGCGGCAGACCGGCGACGGTGTCGAGGTGACGATCACGCCGACCTACTCGGGGTGCCCGGCCATGGAGGCGATCCGCGCTGACCTGCTGCGGGCGCTGCATCGGGCCGGCTACGACAGGGTGAGCGTCCGGACGCTGCTGGCACCCGCCTGGACCACCGACTGGATCTCGGCTGAGGGCCGGGCCAAGCTGGCCGCGGCCGGCATCTCGCCGCCCGGACCGGCGCCCCGGCGAGCCGCAGGGCCGGTGCCACTCAAACTGGGCGCCCGCGAGGAGCCGATCGCCTGCCCTCGTTGCGGCGAGCGGCAGACGGAGCGGCTGGCCGCGTTCGGCGCGACCGCCTGCCGGGAGTTGCGACGGTGCCCGGCCTGCCGGGAGCCCTTCGAGCACGTGAAGGAGATCTGACGTGCGGGATTTCCACGCGCTTCGCGTTGCCGACGTCGAGCGGCTCTGCGCGGACGCGGTCGCGGTGACCTTCGACGTTCCTGACGACCTCGCCGGCGTCTACGACTTCCGGCCGGGGCAGTCGCTCACCGTGCGGCGGCCCGGCGACGTGCGGGACGAGCGCCGGTCGTACTCGATCTGCGCCCCGTCCGGCGCGCGGCCCCGGATCGGCGTGCGCGAGGTGCCCGGTGGGCTGGTCTCGGGGTGGCTGGTGCACGACCTGCGAGTGGGCGACGCGGTCGAGGTCGCGCCGCCGTCCGGCACGTTCACGCCCGACCTGGAGGCGGGCGGGCGGCACGTCATGATCGCGGCCGGCTCGGGGATCACACCGGTGCTGTCGATCGCGACGTCGCTGCTGCGCAACCCGAAGGCCCAGGTCGCGGTGCTCTACGGCAATCGGCGGGCCGACACGGTGATGTTCGCCGAGGAGCTCGCCGACCTGAAGGACAGCCACCCGTCCCGGCTCGAGCTGGTGCATCTGCTGTCGCGTGAGGCCCGCGAGGTCGACCTGCTCAGCGGGCGGCTCGACGGGGCCAAGTTGCGCACCCTGCTGCCGATGCTGCTCGACGTGTCGGCCGTCGACCACTGGTGGCTGTGCGGACCGTACGGGATGGTCGTCGACGCCACCGAGGTGCTGGGGGAGGCCGGGGTCGCGCCCGAGCGGATCCACCGCGAGCTGTTCTGGGTCGATGAGGCGCCGCCGGAACCCGTACGGGAAACCGGTGTTCCGACCGAGGGCAGCGAAGTGACCGTGCTGCTCGACGGCCGGTCGACCACCGTCACCGTCGCCGAGGGCGCCACCGTGCTCGAGGGTGCCCAGCGGTCCCGGCCCGACCTGCCGTTCGCCTGTAAGGGCGGCGTCTGCGGCACCTGCCGGGCCCGGGTGGTCGACGGCGAGGTGACCATGCGGCGCAACTTCGCGCTGGAACCGGCCGAGGTGGCCGCCGGGTTCGTCCTGACCTGCCAGACGATCCCGGCGTCGGCCGCGGTGACGGTGACGTTCGACGATTAGCTCGTGCGGGCCAGGGCGAAGATCTGGCTCTCCTCGGGGCCGTCGGCCGGGGTGAACGAGACCGTCTCGATGCTGACCACGGTGAAGCCGTGCGCCTCGAGCACGGCTGAGAGATCGTCCTGCAGATAGCCGGAAACGGTCACCGGCACGCCCATGAAGTCGAACGGTAGGCTGTCGCCGTCGAAGTTGACCATGCCGAGGGCGAGGTAGCCACCGGGCTTCAACCAGCCTCGGGCCTTGTCGAGGGTGCGCTCGATGTCGGCCTTGCTCAGCATCAGCAGCGAGAAGAACGCGGTCACGGCCTCGAACTGACCGAAGTCGTCGGCCAGGCGGGTGAAGTCGGCGTGCACGAACTCGGCCGCCGGTACCTGCTCGCGGGCCAGGCGCAGCATCCCCTGGGAGACGTCCACGCCGACGACCCGATGATCCGAACCGGTCAGAATCTGGGCGGTTGGCACCCCCGTCCCGCAGCCGAGGTCGAGCACCGACGTGCCGGCCGGGAGCAGGGCGGCGATCCGTTCGATCAGCGCGGCCTGAAACGGATTGTGGCTGTGTTCGCCCTGGTACTGCTCGGCGAGTTGATCGAAAACCTCCATGCGCGGCAGGTTACCGGGCGCACGCGTCGATCTCCATGAGGTGATCGTCCGCAGTGGACGACCTCAACGGAGGACTACCGTGACGCGCTCCTTGGCGATCCGCTCGTCGAGGCGGGACGGGTCGAGGTTCGCGCAGAGGACGATCGACGCGCCGGCGGTGAGCGGGGCGAGCAGCCAGATCAACGGCTGTTCCTGCAGCGCGGTGTCGATCAGCACGCGGTCGCCGGCCCGGATGCCGTTGTGCTCGGCGACGCCGGCCGCCGTCCGGGCGTACTGCTGATAGGTAGTGCCGTCGGTGACCGCGGGGCGAAGCTCGTCGACGGTGTGGTGCGGCGGGTGGGTGCCGAGGTAGGGGCGCAGCGCCGTGGTGTAGTCGTGGTAGCCCGCGGGCACCTCGCCCGTGGCGGCGCCGTGCGGGGCCAGGCCGAGCACGAACTGGTGCCGACCGGCGGGAACCTCGTCGAGCCAGTTGCCGATGCGGCGGTGTTCCACGAAGGTCACGTCGAGCGGGTCACCGGCGGACTCCAGGCCCGCGGTCGCCCAGCCCCGGATCGAGAGCTCGAGACCGGCCGACCAACTTCCCAGCAGGACGGCCGCCGTCTGCCAGTGCGGCGGCAGCAGCACCGCCGCGGTGCGGCCCGGGCCCAGCCCGCAGTGGTCGGTGAGCAGCGCGGTTGTCGCCGCCGTCCAGCCGCCGAGCTCGCCCGCCGTGAGGCCGAACCGCTCGCCGGTCGCGTCGTCGTAGTACGTGATCAGGTCGGACGCCGTCATCCGGAGAACTCTAGGCGGCGAGGTCGAGCCGCCACGCCCGCCGCTCCGTCGCGTACCTCGTCAGGAGGTGAACTGTGCGTGGGCCGGCTTCGCCGTCGGTCTGCAGGCCGACCCGGGCCTGGAAGGCGCGGACGGCCTCGGTGAGATCATCGCCGGTGGGGCCGGGCGGCATGCCGATCTCGGCCAGCAGTTCGCGGATGCAGGCCGGGTCGGGCGGCGGCGGAGCGTTCCAGCCGATAACGCCGCCGACCACGGAACCGACGACCGTGAGCATTCCTCGTGCCGACATCTGGTGCCTCCTGCTGGGTGAGGGGATGACTCCAGCATCCGGGCGCCGCCTGTGCGTGACATCGGACCCGAGTTCCAAGAAACCCCGAGGCCGCTGCGACTTTCGGCCTAGGGGCAGCTCAGGGGATTGTTCGCCGCGTACAGCGAACCCACAGACGACTCACCGGTCGCCGACAAGGTTCGGGGTCACTGTTGGCTCATCAGCCAACGAAGCGAGGCGTCGCCATGACCGACCTGATGTACCGGCCCACCCACGACCAGCACGACCAGGTGACGCCGCCGCCCCCGCCGGCGCCGCCGTTCGTGCCGCCCCCGGGCGGATCCGGTGACCGCCGGTGGCCGCGCCGGGTCGCCGGTGGGGCCGCTGTGCTCGCCCTGATCGCCGCCGGCGGCACCGCGGGCGGCGTGGTAGCCGAGCGCTACCTGATCGACCACCCGGCCGCTGCCACCGTCCCGACGGCCGCGGCCGCCGCGGCCACCGTCACCGAGGGCGACGACCTGGCCGCCGTCGTCAAGCAGGTGCAGCCGAGCGTGGTCACCGTGCTCGTCGACACCGCCCGCTCCTCGTCGCTGGGCTCGGGCGTGGTGCTCGCCGCCGACGGGCTCATCCTGACCAACAACCACGTCATCGAGGGTGGTGGCACGGTCAGCGTGCGGCTCTCGTCCGGGCAGACCGTGCCGGCCCGGGTGGTCGCCACCGACACCACCCACGACCTGGCCCTGGTGCAGGCGACCGGGCTGTCCGGCCTGACCCCGGTCACGTTCGGCACCGACGACAGTGTCGCCGTGGGTGACACCGTACTGGCCTTCGGAGCGCCGCTGGGCCTCGAGAACACGGTCACCTCGGGCATCGTCTCGGCCCTCGACCGCAGCATCGACACGGCTTCCGAGTCGGCCACCGGCGGCGGCAGCGAGCAGCTCGGCGGCCTTCTGCAGACCGACGCCGCCATCAACCAGGGCAACTCGGGCGGCGCGCTGGTCGACCTGTCCGGTCACGTGGTCGGCATCAACGTCGCGATCGCCACCGCGAGCCAGTCCGACTCGGGCAGCATCGGGGTCGGCTTCGCCATCCCGGCTGACACCGTCGTGGCCGCCGTGAAGCGGATGGAGTCCCGGCTTTCTTCTTGATCCAACTGTGGCCGATCGGGGCTGCCGCGCCCGGGGGCCGGACCGTACGGTGCGTCCGTGACTTCGCCCGTGCCCGTCCGGCCCACAGTGGTCGGTGTCGCCTTCTGGTTCCAGGTGACGCTGGTGGGACTCCTGCTGCTCACCGTCGGAGTGCTGATCGCCGACGCGATCCACTACGACGGGCTGATCGACCAGGCGGCGCGGGTGAGCGGCGCCGATGAGTGGGAGGTGTCGGCCGAACGCGACAGCAGCCTGGGCTTCACGCTGCTTTTCGGCCTGCCGTTGCTGGTGCTGACGGTGTGGCTCGGAGCGACCGTGACGTTCGTGGACCGGGGCAGCAACGTCGCGCGCATCCTGACCTGGGTCGGGCTGTCGGCGCCGGTGGCTCTGTGCCTGGTGTCGTGCCTGCTCGGCGGGTTCGTGGGCGCGATCGGCGTGTTCGCCTTCAGCTCACTCGGCGAGCCGATCGAAGGCGACGACGGCGAGATCCTGCTCGAACAGGAGTGGCGGGACGACGGTTTCTACGGCCGCCTCTACGACCTCGACAGCGGGGGCTGGTCGCTCGTCTACGACGCGCTCCTGGCGTTCACGGCGCCGTCGGCGGCACTGCTGGCGGTCGCGATCATCGTGCTGCTGGCGACCAGGCAATCCGGCCGCTATTTCCGGCCCGATCAAGGTCAACGACTCATTCCGTACGCGGGTCCGGCGCTCTACCATCCGGCCGGAGCGCAGCCGTTCCCCCCACCCGCCCCGATGTTTCACTACCCGCCCGGCCCGGCCGGCGCGCCCTATCCAGCCCCGCCACATCAGCACCCGTGGGCCCCGCCCGCCGCGCACCCACCCGGCCCGCCACCGGCCTTTCCGCCACCGCAGCACCCGTGGGCGCCACCAACTCCGCACCCGCCCGGCTTATGGTCGCCACCAACCCCGCAGCCACCAACCCCGCAGCCACCCGGCCCGTGGGCGCCGCCCGCCCCGCAACCAGCGCCGGACCAATGGGCACCACCCGCGGCGCAACCGCCGCCGGGCCCATGGGCACCGCCCGCCCCGCCGGCGTCCCCTGCGGCACAGCAGCCCGGCCCACCGGTTGAGCCCTCGCCGCCCCCGCCGGGCGAATGAGCCGCTGAGGCCGGAGTGGACCCCCTCCCACTCCGGCCTCAGCTCACTCTCACCCCGCCAGGTGCCCCCAGCGGTCCTCCAGCTCGTGCCACGAGCCCTGGTCCTCCACCTTGCCCGCGATCAGCACCACCACGCGGTCGGCCTGGCTCAGCGCCGCCCGCTTCGACGTCGACCCGACGACCGTGACGCCGTGGGCGCGCAGGGCCCGCCACAACTCCAGCTCCGTCGTCACGTCGAGCGCCGACGACACGTCGTCCGCGATCAGCAGCTCCGTCCGGGGCGCCAGCGCCCGGGCCAGAGCGAGCCGCTGCAGCTGGCCGCCCGAGAGCCGGGTGCCCTTGTGCCCGATGAGCAGCTGCAGGCCGCCACCGGCCGCGGCCAGGTCGTGTTCGAGCTGAGCCGTCGACACCGCGTCCGCCGCGTCCACCTCGTGCCCCAGCTGGATGTTGTCGGCGACCGTGCCGGAGAGCACGCGCGGCAGCTGGGCCACGTAGCCCACCTGGTTGGGCCGCAGGAAGACCTCCGGCTCGTCGACCGGTTCGCCGTTCCAGCGCAGCTCGCCGGCGTGGTGCACGATCCCCGCGAGGGCGCGCAGCAGCGATGACTTGCCGGCGCCGACCGGCCCGACCACCAGCACCAGCTGACCGCGTTCGACCGTGAGGTCGACGTCCTGCGCGCCGACCGTGCCGTTCTCGTGGACGGCGCTGAAGTGGCGCAGCTCCAACGTCCGCAGCGGGTTGCGCGGGGCGCTCGGCGGCGCCGGCGCCGTGCCGGCCGACAGGTCGACGCCGGCGACGTCCGACGAGTACTCGGACGTGCCGGTCATGGCCACCGTCCGCCTCGTCCAGACCCGCGCCGACGGGAACTGCGAGACCAGGGACGCCGTGGTCCAGGCGAACCAGCGGGCCGCGCCCAGCGTCGCCACCGCGATGAGGGTGGCCGCGGCAGACAGGCTCCCGGCCAGGTAGAGGCCCCAGGCCGCGATCGGCAGCAGGCCGCTGGCGATCGACGGCGTCGAGCGCGCCCACACCTGGATGGCGATCTCGCGGCGCTGGAACTCGCTGCGAACGCCGTCGAGGCGGGCCAGGTGGGCCAGCACCGGCTTGGTGGCGCCGGCCAGCTTGACCGTACGGGCGGCCGACAGCGACGACACCAGGGCGGTGGCGAACGCGGCCCGGGCCGCGACCGTGCGGCGGGCCGCCCGCTCGAGCCGCGGCCCGAACAGGGTGGCGGCCAGTCCGCTGACGACCATCGTGCCCAGGAAGAACAGCGCCGGCACGATCGAGCCCGACGCCCACGTCATCGCCACGATCAGCACCAGGCTGGTCGCGTTGTCGATCAGGTTGTCGGCCAGCATGACCACCCGCTCGGTGTCGCCGCCCTGGGCCACGACCTCGGCCGGCGTGTGCTTGCTGACCCGGCGCGGGCCGATCTGGCCGTGCACCAGGCGCAGGCTGATCCGCAGCATCTGCCGGACCCACCACTCCGGGAACCAGGCGCCCGTGTAGTAGAGCGTCGGGATCGCGACTATCAGACCGACCGCGATGCCCACCGCCGGATAGAGCGGGCTGCCCAGCCCGTCGACCACGTTCGCCCAGAGCAGCGGCAGGATCGCGCCGTCCAGGCCCAGCAGCACGAGCACGACGAAGAGGCTGACCGCGCCCCAACCGTACCGCTTGTCGTTCAGGGTCAGCTGCACGATCTCGCGCATGGTGCGGGTCGGCGGCTCCGCCGGCAGCGGCGGCGGGTCGACCGGCGGCAGCTTGTTGGCCAGCGCCTCGGCGCCCAGTTCGACCTGCGCGGCGGTGTCCCAGTCGCGTTCCCGCTCCTCGACGAGCAGGGTGCCGCCGCCGGCCGCGGCGGGCACGGCCAGGGCGCTGCTCGCCATCAGCTCGGCGAAGCGCCGCGACTCGCGCAGCGGACCGGACTCGAGCACCTCGCCGTCGGCCAGCACGACCACCTCGTCGCAGCGCTGCACCGACGACAGCCGGTGGGCCACGATCACGCCGATACGCCCGGTGAGCAGCCGGTCGGTGGCGCGCTGGACCCACGACTCGGTGACCGGGTCCATCCGCGCGGTGGCCTCGTCGAGGATCACCACCTGCGGGTCGCGCACCAGGATGCGGGCGAACGCGACCAGCTGTTCCTGGCCGGCAGACAGCTTGTAGCCGCCCTCGCCCAGCTTGGTGTCGAGGCCCTCGGGCAGGCTCGCGGCCCACGCCGTCAGGCCCAGCTCGTCGAGCGCGGTCGCGGCCTTGGGCAGCAGCTCGGGATCGAACAGGGCGATGTTCTCGGACAGGGTGCCGGCGAGGATCTCCGTACGCTGCGGGACGATCGCCGTCCAGCGGCGCAGCCCCTCGACCGCCATGTCGTTGAGATCGACGCCGCCCAGGAACACCGTGCCCCGCGGCACCTCGACGGCCCGGGTCAGCACCTTGGCCAGCGTCGACTTGCCCGATCCGGTCCGGCCGATCAGCGCGTACGAGCGGCCGCGGGCGAAGGTCAGGTTGACGTCCCGGAGCGCCGGTGGCCGGCCGCTGTCCGACTCGCTGTACCGGAAGGTCAGATTCCGCAGGACCAGGTCGCCGCTGACCGGGGCGACGCCCTCGGTCGGTTCCTGCGCGACGTCCTGCAGCATCTGCACGCGGCTCCACGCGCCCAGCGCGTTCTGCAGCTCGGGCACCATGCGGGTGACGTGTTCGAGCGTGCCGCCGAAGCCGAGCGCGAGCAGCCACACGGCCGTCAGGCGGGCGCCGTCGATGTGCCCGCCGATCAGGGCCCAGGCGCCGACGACGACCAGGACGGCGATCAGCGTACGGGTGATCGCGCCGGCCCCCAGCGTGATGCGCGCCGACGAGCGCCACACCAGGCGTCCCCGCCGCAGCACCTCGGCCGCCCGCTGGGCGTAGAGCCGGCGCACGTACGGCGCGGCCAGGCTCGTGCGCACGTCGTCCTGCCCGTGGATGGATTCCTCCATGACCGCGGCCAGGTCGGACCAGGACTCCTCCTCCGAGATCCGCAGCGGGGAGATGCGCTGGATCGGCTTGTTCATCGTGACGTAGAGCAGGATCGACACCAGCACCATGCCGATGCCGGCCGGCCACCACACGAAGAACGCCGTCACGATCGAGAAGAGCGCCACCGCCACCGACTGGGCGATCCGCACGCCACTGCCGCGCAGCTGGGAGCCCACCTCGTACACGTCGGCGTCGATGCGGTCGAGCAGCTCACCGACCGGCGTTTTCTCGAGCGTCGGGAGGTCCTGCCCGAAGGCGACCCGGTTGAGCCCGCGCCGCACCTTGGCCGCCCAGTCGGCGGTCAGCCGGGCGGTGACGAGGCCGACGAAGACGTCGCTGAGCACGGACGCGACGAGCGCGGCGGCCAGCACGGTGAACAACGGCATGGACCGGTTGACGAGAACCTGCCCGGCCAGCGCCAGCGCTCCCGCCGACCCCGCTGCGCCGAGCAGGATGAGAGCCATCGCGAGGGCCGATCGGCT
The DNA here is from genome assembly GCF_023717965.1 of Paractinoplanes hotanensis. Classification (NCBI taxonomy): domain Bacteria; kingdom Bacillati; phylum Actinomycetota; class Actinomycetes; order Micromonosporales; family Micromonosporaceae; genus Paractinoplanes; species Paractinoplanes hotanensis. The sequence goes on from NZ_JAMQOL010000023.1 coordinate 199,557, forward strand.
CCTCGAGGTGGCCCACAGATCGCGAAGCAGGCGCATTGAACTAGTCCTCTGGTCGGGGTGGGGGAGGCGGTCTTCCCATCCTCATCGCCAACCCGAAGGTCTTCAACGCAATTACGGGCCTCACCACCATGGCGCCCGTCACCATGACCGTTCGCGCGAGATCTTCCGGCCGCGCCGGAAACCCCGTCAGCCGGCGCGCAGCGTCAGCAGCGTGATCTCGCTCGGCGCGAAGATCCGGAACGGCGGCCCCCAGAACCCCGTGCCCCGGCTGGTGTAGAGCTGGGTGCGTTCCGAGTGCCGCGACAACCCCTGCAACGCCGGCTGGTCGGTGAGGACCAGGTAGTGGAAGGGCCACATCTGCCCGCCGTGCGTGTGCCCGGAGATCTGCAGGTCGATCCCGTGCGCCACCGCCCCCGCGATCTGGGCCGGCTGGTGGGCCAGCAGCAGCACCGGCAGCGACGGGTCGGCGCCGGCCAGCGCGGCCTCGTGGTCGGCGTGGTGGCCCGGCACGCCCGACCCGGCCGCCGTCCGGTCGTCGACCCCCGCGACCACCAGCGAGTCGCCGCCCCGCGACACCACCACGTGACGGTTGTGCAGGGCCTCCCAGCCCAGCGAGGCCATGTGCTCGACCCAGCGCTGGGCTCCGCTGAAGTATTCGTGGTTGCCCGTGACGTACACGCGGGCCATCGACGCCCGGATGTCCCCGAGCGGCGCCGCCTGGCTGCGGCGCTGGGCCACTTCGCCGTCGGCGATGTCGCCGGTGTGAGCCACCACGTCGGCGTCGAGCGTGTTGACCACCTCGGTCACCCGCCGGGACCAGCGTGACCGCTCGATCGGCCCGTAGTGGGTGTCGGTCAGCAGCACGAGCCGCAAGCCGTCGAGCCCGCGGCCGAGCCGGGGAACGGTCACCTCGACCCGGCGTACCCGGGGAATCCGCCTGGCCTCCGCGTAGCCCCAGAGAAGCAGGACCAGCGCGACCACCAGGATGGCGACGGTGGCGATGCGATAGCGGGCCGGGCCGTCGACCCCCGAGACCCAGAGGACCCCGGTCAGGATCTGGCCGAGCAGCGACCACACGAACAGCTGCCAGACGACGCCGAGCGTCGTGTCGGCGATGACGGCCGGGCCGTCGCGGTGGTGGCGGCCGTGGCCCGCGAACATCAGCAGCGGGAACGTCACCAGCACCAGGGCGAAGACGATCGTGCCGAGCACACGCGCCGGCAGCGGCCACGCGTTGCCCGAGAAGAGCAGGAGGAACCACGGCACGCCGAACAGCAGCAGCAACACCGCGATCAGGATCAGCGCGAACCGGATCGCGCGGCCCGGCCGGCGGCGGCTCGGCTCGGTCTCGACTGTTTCACCCACGGACACGGGTTGAACTATGCACCCCGCGGCGGCGGCGCGCCCACCCGGTGGATGACCGACGCCGGCACGACGAGGTCGGCCTGCTCGCGGGTGGCGGCGATCAGCTCGGCGTTGTGCTCGTCGGTGCCCGTGGCCCAGGCGGCCGCGGCCGTCTCGTCCTTGCCGAAACGCACATGCCGGTCGATCAGCCGGCGCAGGCGTTCCGGCTGGTCGAGGTCGGCGTACCAGACCTCGGCCAGCAACGACCGCGCCGCGCTCCACGGGCCGGGCAGCAACAGGTAGTTCCCCTCGCTGACGATCAGCCGGGCCGCGCGCCCGATCGGGATCGCCCCGGCGATCGGCTGCTCGAGGGTCCGCTCGAAGCCGGGCGCGTAGATCACGTCGTCCTGGTCGTCGCGCAGCCGGCGCAGCAGGGCCGCGTAGCCGAGGGCGTCGAAGGTGTCCGGTGCGCCCTTGCGCTCCCGGCGACCGAGGCGCTCGAGTTCGGCGTCGGCCAGGTGAAAGCCGTCCATCGGCACGTGCGCCACCCACGCCCCGGCGGTCAGCCCCGGTGGCGGCGCCGGGGCGAGCGCGGCGACGAGCTGCTCGGCGAGCGTGGTCTTGCCGGCGGCGGGCGGTCCGGCGATCCCGAGCACGGCACGCTGCCCGCCGCTCACGAGGGACCGGGCCCGGCGCACGAGGTCGTCGAACGTGAGCGTCATGGCCGTCACCGTATCGGCGGTCGGATCGAGGACTGACATCCCCCGGCCGGGGCCCTATAACGGTGGCACGGGGGGATTCACATGTATATGGCTTCATTGCTGGTCGCTGCCCTGCTGGGCGCTCCGGCCGGGCCACCCGATCCGGGTGTGACGGCCGGTCCTTTCGACGCGGCGGTCGACCGCCGGGGCCGGGTCTACGTGACCGAGGGGGACACGTTGGTCCGGCTGCTGCCACGCGGCCGGCGGTCCACGGTGGCGTCGTTCCCGAGCCGGTTGGTGCCGGCTCCGGAGCGGCTGCCCGACGGCACGCCGCGGGGCACACCGGTGCGGATGCGGCCGGTGCCGACCGCGGTGGCCCAGGGGCCGGACGGCGCGTTGTACGTCGGCGAGCTGACGGGTTATCCGTTCCCGCCGGGCCGGGCGCGGGTGTGGCGGGTCGTGCCCGGCCGGCCGCCCGAGGTGTACGCCGGTGGCTTCACCGCTGTGACCGACCTGGCCTGGGGCCCGGACGGTCTCTACGTGCTCGAGCTCGCGCACGACGGCCTGCACAGCGGCGACCGCGTCTGGGCTCTGCTGCTCGTGACCGGGCCGGGCCGGCACCGCGTCGTCGCCTCGGCCCGGCACACCACGCCGTCGGGCCTGACCATCCACGGCCGCCACGCGTACGTGACCGCCTGCCCGGACTGCCCGGCGACAGCCCGCGTACGCCGTATCAGCCTAAGCTCTTAGACCGAGGCGCAGACCCGCGACGCCGGCCGGGGAGAGCGGGCGGACCGTGGCCCGGGCGAGTTCCTCGCGCACCAGGACGGGCAGCTCGTCGGCCAGCGTGCGCAGCCGGGGGTAGAGATCGAGCACGTCGCGGTGGGTCAGCGCGCCCACCCCGATCAGCAGGCCGTTGACCGCGCCGGGCGTGTGCGTCAGTTCGGCGCAGAGCTCGCGGCGCCACTGCGGGTCGTCGACGCGGGTGGCGAACTCGCGGGCGATCCGGTTGCCGGCGGGCGAGTGCTCCTCGGGCGCGGCGTGGCGCCCGGCGCGGGCCGGCACCGGGGCGAGCCGGCACGCGATGCCCAGCAGGCGTGCCAGTTCGGGCACGGTGAGCACGTCGAGCCCGGTCGCGCAGGTCTCGCAGAGGCGATAGTAGGTGGCGGCGTGCACGAGGGTCGCCGGGCGCGGGCAGTCGCCGAGCGGGCCGCAGAGCCGGTCGAGAATTATCTCGGCCAGGGTGCCCTCGTGGTCGAACCGGCCGACGCCGAAATAGGCGGCCGGGGCGCTGCGATATCGGGTCAGCGCGATTCGGGCACTGGCGTAACCGTCGGAAGCCACGCTTATGCGAGGTAAGCCGCTCTCGGCCTGCAAGTGAATCAATCGGAACATATCCCGTCGCCCCCGGGTGCTGAAGAACCGTGGTCGACCGGGGGTACGGGCGGGAAAGCTTGACGGTTCACTCATCGCGCGGTCCGGTCGGGAAACTGGAGAAAAGTCGCCGGCCGGTTAGCCGGAACGAGTCGAAAGTGACCGCGTGCAGGGCGTAGATGGCCGCCGAGACGACCACGAACATGGTCGCGAGGACGGCGGCCAGCCCCGGATCGAGGGCTTGCCAGGCGGCGGGCACCAGCGTGGCCCCTAGCACGACGGCCGCCTGACAAGTAGCCTCCGCGCAGCGCAGCGGATCGAATGTCATAACCTCACTCTTCCGAGTGGAGATCCCAGCGCGCCTCTGCCCGGAGCGGGACTTCGCCTACGACTTTCGGCAGAGGGACAAAACGGAGAAACCCGCGACCAGCGCAAGGGTTCCACCTAGCGTGGAACCTCAGACCACCAGGCGTACGAGGACGACCGCGTGACCGTGACGACGAGGCCGGGCTGGAACACCCTTCCGGCGCTCATGTACCACTCCGTGTCCGCCGTGGGCGGCCCGATGCGCGACCTCGCCGTGCCTCCGGCGCTGCTCAGGGAGCAGTTGCAGGCGCTCGCCGGGGCGGGCTACCGGCTGGTCGGCCTGACCGAGGCGCTCGACCTGCTGGCCGCCGGCAGCGGCGAGAAGCTGATCGCGGTCACGTTCGACGACGGCTACCGCGACTTCCTCACCGAGGGGGTGCCCGTGCTGAAGGAGACCGGAGCGGGCGCGACGCTCTATGCCTCGGTCGGTCACCTCGGCGGCACGGCGGGCTGGCTCGGCGAGTCGGCCCCCGACTTCGGGCCGATGCTGACCTGGGACGAGCTGGGCGAGGTGGCCGCCGCGGGCGTCGAGATCGGCAACCACAGCCTGATCCACCACCCGCTCGACGTGCTCCCGTCGGCTCAGCTGCGCGACGAGATCACCAGCAGCCACGATCAGCTCGAGCAGCGCCTGCAGGTGAAGGTACGGTCCTTCGCCTACCCGCACGGGTACAACAGCCGTCGCGTACGTGACCTGGTGGCGTCCACCGGGTACGACAACGCCACCGAGGTCGGCCGCCGGCTGCACACCCCGGGGGAGAAGCGGCTCGCCGTCCCCCGGCTCCAGCCCACGCCCGACCACAGCGGCGCCGACCTGGTCGAGCTGGTCCGGCACGGCGAGCCCGGCCTGGCCCCCAAGGTGAAGCAGATCGCCCAGCCCGGCTGGCGCGTGGCCCGCAAGGTGGCCCGCACGTTCGGTCGTAACCTGACATGAGGCGCCGGAACCTGCTGGGCCTGAGCGCCCTCGCCGCTGCCGCCGTGCCGCTGGCCGGCTGCCATAAGTACCGGTCGAACGACGCCGTGCCGCCCGTCGTGTCGCACTCGCCCGTGCCGTCCAGCGGCGAGCCCGCCGCGACCCCGGTCACCGAGGGCGGCGGAGCTGTGCCGTTCGAGAACGGCAAGGTCATGCTCGGGGCGTACGTCGACCTCAAGGGCCGGAGCGTGAGCACGGGGATCGACCTGCGCCGCCGCCAGCTCGGGCGCCCGGAGCGCATCGTGCACCGCTACTTCTCGTGGACCGACAAGCTGCCGGTCTCGCTGGGGTACGTGTCGAACAAGAGCACGCTGATGATCTCGTGGCGCGGGCCCGAATACAAAGAGGTCAATGACGGCTCGTCGGACAAACTCATCGCGCGGGCCGCGCGGCGCATGGTCGACCGGAAGAAACCCACCCTGATGCGCTGGGCGTGGGACATGAACCGCGATTTCTACAAGTGGGGCGGACCGGCCAACAACAAGGACACTCAGGGCTACATCCAGGCATTTCGCCGCATCCACCGGATCTTCGAGGAGGAGGGGGCGGACAACGTCTCGTGGGTCTGGAGCCCGAACTGGAATTCGCGCCCCAGCGAGGAATGGAACGCGTACGAGAACTACTATCCGGGCGATGAATACGTCGATTGGGCGGGCGTTTCGGGCTTCGCCCAGACGCAGACGCCGGCTGAGATGTTCGACGAGTTCTACGAGACGTACGCGTACCGGAAGCCCATCATGATCTCCGAGGTCTCGGTGATCGACCGCGGCGGCAGCACCAAGCCCGAGTGGATCGCCTCGCTGCACGAGTGGATCAAGGCGCATCCCGCGGTCGGCGCGGCGGTCTGGTTCGACACCGACACCCACCCGACCTCCCGCGAGAACTGGCGGATCGACTCGACGGCGGCGTCCCTGGCGGCCTACAAGGCGATGTCGAACGACCCGGTCTTCATCGGGTGACCGGAGCGCACCACCGGGCGAGGCGCAGCCATCGCGCTCCGGCCGGTTCCCGCCGCCGGTGGCTGGGCCTGACCGTCGTGCTTCTGCTCGCCGGCACGGCCGCCGCCGGATACTTCAACTACTTCTACGAGTCCGCGCCCGACGTGGACAGGGCCGGCCCGGGCTACTGGGTGTCGACCCACGGCGAGGACGACGCGGACGGCAGCCCCGCCAAGCCGTGGAAGACGATCGCGCACGCCGTGCAGGTGGCCCCGGCCGGCTCGAAGATCTTCGTACGCGAAGGCACCTACGCGCCCTTCACCGTGTCGCGGCCCGACCTGAGCGTCAGCAGCGCCCCGGGCGAGGAGGCGACCGTGGAGGGCGTGGCCGGGGTGCGCGACGGCGTGCTGGTGGCGGCCGCCGGCACGACGATTGCCGACCTCACCGTCCGGGGGTGTGTGCCGAAGCCGAACGCCGACGTGAACGTCACCGGCGACCACGGCAGCGGCATCCGCGTGCACAAGACGAGCAAGGTGACCATCCGCGGCGTGACCGTGCGCGACAGCCACGGCGAGAACGCGGCCGGCAAGCCGGTGGGCTGCTACGGCATCCTCGTCACGGAGTCGCAGGACGTGCGGGTCACCGGCTCCGACGTGTTCCACAACGGCGGCGGCATCTCGATCAGCCGCGGCGGCAAGGGCGTGCTGGTCGACGGCAACGACGTGCACGACCAGGACCGGATCATCCAGAACACCGACCCGGACGACGACGACTTCGGCGGGTACGGGCTGTCGGCCACCTTCATCACGGCCCGGCCGGGCCCGGTGTTCCGCAACAACACCGTGCGCCGCAACTACGGCCCGTCCACCGACTACGGCGTCGACGGCGGCGGGATCGAGATCTACGACGCCGCCAACACCACGATCACCGGGAACACGTTCGAGACGAACGACGGCGTGATGGAGACCGGCACCGGCAACGGGGGCGGCTGCGCCAACAACGTCTTCAGCAACAACAAGGCGATCGGCGGCACCGGGCCCGAGGGCTTCGCGAACGACACCGGCCTGGTGCTGCGCTGCGCGGCCGGCCTGACGGTCAGCAACAACGTCTTCAGCGACATGTCGAAGTTCACGTTCCTGCTGGCGACCGGCAGCGACTTCGCGGGCAGCATCGAGGGCCTGAAGATCACCGGCAACACGGTGACCCGCAACGACAACGCGGCCGTCTACCGCCTCCAGATCGACGGCGGCGCCTCGCCCAACATGGTCATCGACCAGAACGACTACGAGACCGGCGACAACCACTTCGGCATCCTCAACGGCAGCTTCACCGAGGCCTCGGTCACGTACGACGAGTGGGTGTCCCGCACCGGCTTCGACAAGGCGTCGACGCTCAAGCGCTGAACCGGCTGTAGCTATGAGAGCTACGGGGCCGTCCAGCCGGCGTCCTCGCAGGCCTGGGTGAGGGCGGTCGAGGCCGTACGCCAGGCGGCGTTGCCCTCGTCGGCGCTGCGGCCCAGCTCCATCGCCCTCGTGCGGACGGCCTCGTTGTCGCTCTTGGCGGCCGAGGCCGTGACCTTGTCGGCCAGTGCGAGGCGGGTCGCGTCCGTGCGTGCCCGGGCCGAGCCGGCGGCGAAGTCGTCACAGGCCACCACGGCCCCGTTGTCGAGCGAGCCGGCCTCCTGCTCGCCCGCGCCGTCGTCGGCGCGGTTCGCGGTCAGCAACGCGAACACGACCAGGACGACGATCACCACGATGACGATCTGCTTCTTGCCGAGCTTGAGCAGCTTCACATCGAGAGACTAAACGGACGAACGCCCGCCCGGGATGCCGGGCGGGCGTTCACTCATCGCTCAATTCTCAGTTGGCCGCCGGTGTCTCCGCGGCGCCGACCAGCTTGAAGATCGCCACGCCGGGTCCCTGATAGAAGACCTGCCAGTTGGCCGACCCGCGCAGCGCCGCGTCGAGCGACTGCATCGCGTTGTCGTCGGCGGTGCCGAAGTAGTCGGTGTAGTCGTCCATCGCGTCGCTGACCACCAGGTAGTTGGTGGGGTAGTTCATCGCGCGGATGTACGTCTCGATGTCGGGCAGCCGGCTGCCGTTGATGTTGCCGGTGAACAGCGGGTCGCCGATCAGCGAGATGTCGACCGAGACGTGCCCCTTGTTGAACTCGCCGTAGTTGGCCTCGAGCTTCGTGGGGAAGTTCGGCGCCACCAGCACGAGGCCCGAGCCGGGCTCGGCGTTGGCGTAGAAGTACTGCGCCGCCTCGATGTCGGTCGCCCGCACCTGGTGCACCATCAGCTGGCCCTGCAGACCCTGCAGACCGGCCAGCATGAGCACGGCCAGCAGCACGCCGGAGGCGAGCATCGCGGGCACCCCGCGCCGGCCCTTGCCGGCCCAGAGCACGCCGATCAGCAGGCCGACGAAGGGCATCGAGAACGCGAAGACCCGGTAGATCGCCTCGCCGCCGTAGTTGCCGGCGACCAGGGTCACCATCGGCAGGAAGCCGATCAGCGCGGGCACGAGCACCCGGCCCAGCCGCTTGCGGGTCAGGAAGACCGCGACCAGGGCGGTCAGCCACAGGCCGATGGCCAGGAATCGCGACACGGTGGCCGAGAACTCCTGCTCCGGCGTGTTCCAGCTGGCCGAGTTGCCCGAGGCGTTGGACAGCAGGTCGAAGCTGAACAGGCTGTACTGGCTGTTGACCGAGCCCAGCCGGGGCACGAAGAAGATCAGCATGATCGCGACCAGGCCGACCAGGAACACCCGCGGTCGCAGGATGCCCAGGATCGTCAGGGCGAACAGCGGCACCATCATGAGGACCGGGGTCAGCTGGTGCGAGACGATGATCGCGGCGAAGAGGCCGGCCGCGCCGAAGGCAGCCCAGCGACGCGTGCGCGGGTCGGTCTGGATGCCCTGCGGCATGCCCTGCACGGCCCAGGCGCGCAGCCGGCCGATGCGGCCCTTGGGCTCGGCCTTGATCGCGGGCGGGCCGATCAGCCAGCGGGTCACGACCACCCAGAACGCCAGCATGAGCGCGAACACCATCGCCTGCGGCGAGAAGTAGCCGATGTCGACCCACATGCAGGCCTGGAACAGCAGCACGGCCAGCGCGATGATGCGCCGGTCCTTGGTGAACTGGCGCAGCAGGGCGGCCACCATCAGCGAGGTGATGAGGGCGAACGTCAGCGACGACCAGGCCGCGAACGAGAGCCCGTCGACGGCGGAGACCTTCGAGAGCATGGCCACCGCGGCGAAGAAGCCGGGCCACTGCTGGTAGATGTCGCTGCCGCTGATCAGGCTGCTGTTGGCGTTGATCAGGTCGACGACGCCGATGTGCTTGTACGTCCAGGCGTACTCGATGGTGCCGTCCAGGAGCGGCACGGTGGCCTGCATGATGATCGGCACGACGATCAGGGTGGCCACGAGCACGAGCGGGCGGGCCCGGCCGAACAGCTCGACGGCGAAGCCGATGAACAGCAGCACCGCGCCGATGACGAACGGCACGCCCAGCGCGGCGCTGAAGCCGTAGAGGCCGACGTCGTCCGGGTCGAGCTGGGCCAGGGCCAGCGCCCAGAGGCCGACGCCGAGCACCAGGGTGACGAACGGGACGGCGCCCAGCACGACGCCGTTGTCCACAGTGTCGCGGGGCTTGCCGACCCGGCCCAGGATGAGGGGCACGCCCGAGCGGGTGAGGCGGGTGAACTGGACGATCGACCCGACCAGGGTGACCGCGCCGAGCGCGCCCAGCCAGGCTGCCGGCTCCCAGACCTTGGCCCACAGCGTGAGCACGGACAGCATGGTGACGACCGCGATGCTGCCGGCCACGGTCAGCGCCCAGGAGACCAGCCGGTTGCGCACGTTGGCCGCCGACATGATGGCCGCACCGGGGCCGAGCAGGACGAACACCAGCTCGAGGAACAGGCTCAGCGGCCCGTTCGGCACGACCAGGCCCAGCAGGCCGACCACGGCCGCGAGGCCGCCGGCGAGGGCGAACTCGGGCCGGTGGTCGGCGCCGGTCTCGGGCTCGGCCGCGGCCGGCTCGGCCAGGGCGGTCGAGCCGCCGGTGGTGGTGAGCACGGGGGCCGGCATGTAGCGGGTGTCCGACGAGTCGTCCGGGCCCACCGGGATCTTGACGGTCTTGTCGCCCACCTCGAGGCGGGTCGTGGCGTCCTTGTCGACGGTCGAGATCACCGCCGTGGCGTCCGGCGACGGGAAGGCTTCGCCGGCGGCGCCGACCACGATCCGGACGGTGGAGTCCGGCGCCGGCTGTTCCGGCGTATCGGCCGAGCGTTGCTGCATGGGTTGTGGGCCTCCGTGTACGTCGTGGCGCTGAGGCCGGGACGCGTTACGGGCAACGCGCCCGGTCTGTCCTGCGCGAGAAAGCGCTGGATGGAGCTAAGCCTGGGTGGCGCGTACCTTAGCCCGTGCCGCGCGGCGCGATCTGAGGTAGGCGCGCGGTCCCGCCAGCATGCCACGCCGGTTGGCCGACAGTAGCTCCTGGGGGAAGTCCTCGCGGATGGTGGCAGTGCGCGCGGTGTCCTTTCCGGTCATGTCCTTCAGCGCGCTCGGCACCAGCCTGAGCAGCGGAAAGATCAGAACCGGACGGGAGAGCAGCAGGCTCGTGTACGCGGCGACCAGCCCCGTGCCGTAGCCGACCATCTGCTTGCGCAGGCCCTCGAGGTCGCGCCGGTGGTAGTGCCGGGTGACCGCGCTGGGCTGATAGACGATCGTGCCTCCGGTGAGCAGCACCTGGGTGAACGCCAGGGTGTCCTCGGAGCCCATCGCCGGGGTGCCGGCGCCGAGCGCGGTGTCGAACAGGCCGATCCGCTCGATGACGCCGGGCCGGAAGGTCATGTTGGCGCCGGTGCCGAACGGCGGCAGCGGGTAGAGCGGGCTCTGGATGTGCCGGGTGTGCGGGCCGAACTCGTCGGCCTTGAACCCGCGGCCCTTGCTGTGCCCGCCGAACTGCTCGAACCAGATCTGCGCCTTCGTCTCGAGCTCGGCCGGGACGATCACACCGGAGATCACGTCGGCGTCCGGGTGCTCGTGCAGCGCGCGGGCGACCTCGGCCAGCCAGTGCGGGTCGGCCACCTCGTCGTCGTCGAGCCAGGCCAGGATCTGGCCGGGCGCCGCCTTGACCGCGGCGTTGCGGGCGAACGACAGGCCACCCTTGGGCTCGACCATGTAGTCGACCGGACCGCGGGCGGCCGCGGCCCGCACCACCTCGGCGGTCGCGTCGCTGACCGGCGCGTTGTCGACGACCAGGACCCGGAAGGCCGGGTATTCCTGGGCGAGCAGGCTGTCGAGGCACTTGGTGAGCTCGGCCGGGTGCTCGCGGGTGCAGACGACCACGGTGATGTGCGGGGCGGTGGTGAGCACCGCGCGCCGCTGGGCCAGGAAGTCGGGCTCGCTGGCCGGGTTGAGGCCGTGCACCGGCACCGGCACGTCACCGAGACGCTTGCGCACCTCGTCGCCCAGCTCGGCTTCGACGGCCTTCGCCAGCTCGGCCGGCGTCAGGCCCTGCTCCGGGAGGTCGAGCAACAGGAAGCCCAGCGGCTCGGAGAACAAGCGGATCAGCAGCCACGCCTGCTCGGCGCGGCGGCCGTCGGCCTGCACGGCCGGGAGCAGCGGCAGCGGCTCGGCGAGCTCGATGTCGCGGACGATGCCGGGCACCGTGGCCTGTTCGGCGGCGGGGGCACTGCGCTGGGCCGGAATGGCGGCACTGTTGAGGTCGGCGCTCATCGGGCGGTCTCCAGCGTCTTCTGGGTCTTGGTGGCGCGCTTCGCGGCGACCGTCTCGACGACGCCGCCCCAGCCGGCCGCGGCCACGCCGGCGACGATGCCGCCGGCGCGCAGGAAGTTGTCGGCGCCCTTGCCGGTCAGGCCGGCGCCGAGGTTGCGCAGCGCCGCCTTGGGCAGCGACCACAGGTAGGAGCGCTCGGCGCCCAGGGTGTCGCTGCCGCCGTCGTCGAGGCCGGCCATCTGCACCTTGCCGCGGCCCTCGGCGTAGCAGCGCTTGACGAACCACGGGAACGTCGAGCGGTTCGCGGGCACCTCGTGGCGGATCGTCGCACTCGGCACGTACATCCACTGGCCGCCGTCGTGCGCGCTCATCCGCAGGCAGAGCTCGGTGTCCTCGGGCCGGTTGCGGTCGCCCAGCTTGCCGAAGCCGACCCGGAAGCCGCCGACGGCGTCGAACACCTCACGGCGGACGATCATGCTCGCCGACCAGACGTTGCGGATCGGCGAGGTCTCGGTGGGCATGCCGGCGTACGAGCCGCCGACCGCCCACAGGAACTCCTCGGGCATCCACCGGGGGGCGGGGCCCTCCCAGTCGGGGAGGATGCCGCCGCCGGTGCCGACCACGCGGGGGTCGGCGAACGGCTCGACGAGCCGGCCCAGCCATTCGGGGCCGGCCGTGATGTCGTCGTCCATGAAGGCGACGAGGGCGGTCTTCGCGTGGAAGGCGCCGGTGTTGCGATTGCCGGAGACGCCCTTGGCGTAGGCGTTCTCGAGGACCGTCACGCCCGGCAGCTCACGCTGGATGCGTTCGAAGAGGCCGCGGTTGTGATCGGTGACCACGACGACCTCGGCCGGCTCGGCCTGCTGCGACAGGGCGCAGGCGACCGTCCGTACGAGCGAGGACCAGCGGTCCTCGGTGTGGGTCGGGATCACGATGGTCGTGTCGAGGGGGGTGGAATCCACGGGAGCGTCTCCTGAAGCGAGGGGTGGGGACGGGCGCGGTGAACTCAGTTCAGCGGCTTGATGTCGGTGCTCGCGGCGCCGACCTCGTCACGCTCACGGGCAACCTCGGCGGCGGGGGCCGGCGTGGGCTTGATGCCGTGGGCGCGGGTGCCGGGCTGCTGGTGCACGATGACGCCACCCGGGCGGCGCTCGCCGGTGCGCTTCTGGCTGCGCATGCGGCCGAACTCGCTGAAGATGGTGCGCAGCACGCGGAAGCCGTCCCGGAACGTGTTCAGGTTGGTCTCGCCGTGGATGCGGCGGTGCTCGATGCTGCCGACCTCGCCGACCTTCATCCCGTCGACCGCGGCCCGGATGTTGATCATGGTCTCGATCTCGAAGCCGTCGCCCCAGTGCTTGGTGCCGTCGGTCTTGCGGGGCAGCTTGGTGTCGGGCAGGTCGAGCACCGGCACGACCGTGCGCCAGAACGCGTTGTAGCCGTAGCAGAGGTCGGTGAACTTCGTCCCGAACAGGACGTTGACCACGACGTTGAGTCCGTCGTTGCCGAGCTTGCGCAGCTTGGTGATGTCGTGGCTGTGGCCGCCGTGGTTGAACCGGCTGCCCTTCACGAAGTCGGCGCCGTCGGTCAGCTTCTTGACGAACAGCGGGATCTCGGCCGGGTCGGTCGAGCCGTCGGCGTCGATCATCACGATGATGTCGCCCGTGCACGCCTCGAAGCCGCAGGCCAGGGCGTTGCCCTTACCGGTGCGGGTCTGCTGAACCACGACCACGTCGGGGCGGAGCTCGCGAGCGACCTCGACCGTCCGGTCCTTCGAGCCGCCGTCGACCAGAACCACCTCGTCGATGTTCGCCGGCAGCTTGGCGAAAACGTGCGGGAGGTTGCGCTCCTCGTTGAGGGTCGGGATCACCACGCTTACAGTCGGTGACGTACTTCCGTCACCCCACGTGTTCGTGGCGGGCGTCGAAAACTCCATGTCGGTCCCTTCCCGGGGGCGGCAAAGCGGTTCGATCGGCAAATCTGACGGTAAGAAGCGTAGGGCTTTCGCTTCTGTGGACCAACGTAGCAAGCCGCTACCAAGCGTCAACTGACCGAAAAGACAACCTACCGGGGACCGGGTGGATCATTCACGCCAACCGGATGACCGCAGTGTATTCACATGGACAACTGCCGACGATTTTCGTCACATTGATAGCAGTCGTAATGGACATATAGCCCCAGTAATGGCGCGTCACGGCATTACTCGGCAATCACTCCATATGCCGCCGTGAGCGGGTAAATCGGGCAGGTCCAGAATGCCGGATTACTCGCAGTGAATTGGGTCACCGTATACGGACATTACGCAGCGTAGGGGTTCGGTTGCAGGATGGTTGCCGGCTCATCGATGAGTCGAACTATGCCGGCGCGGGTAGGTATTCACGCAGGTCACCCACTCGATGCGCCCCCGTAGCCTCCGGGCCGCCTTACCGTTGGTGAGACGATGAACGCTGATGAAGCCCTGTGTGTCTGCGGGCATGATCCTGACGCCCACCGGCACTACCGGCGAGGAACGGAATGCTCTCTGTGCGGGCCCGGCGAGTGCTCGCGATACCGGCGCGTCACGTGGTGGCGGCGGCTGCTGTCCCGCACCTGAAGTGCTCACGGAGGCCGTTCTGGCGGTACGCCGGGCTCGGGCGCTACGGCGAGCAGCTGCGCCACCTCTACGAACACTTCCCGCGCGAGCAGGTTCTGGTGCTGCGCTACAAGGCGCTCGAGGACGCGCCGGCGGCGACGCTGGACCGGGTGTGCGAGTTCCTGGGCGTACGGACGGGGGTGCTCGCCGCCGTGCCGCGCGAGCATGTGAATCGGCACGTCGTCGAGGACAGCGGCGTCAACCAGGTTCTGCGCCTTTCTCCTCCGCGGCTGGGGTACCTTCGGGCACTGGTTCCCGGCGTGCGCCCGGCCGCCCGCGGCCCGCTGCTGACGCTGTTGCACCGCAAGGGCACCGAGTCGCTGGAACGGCCGGCCCTGGTGCGCGCGGACGACGGCCGGTGGCGGCTCCACATGAGCGCGGCGACGCCCGGGGTGTCCGGGTCTCGTCGGTGCGGATCGAGGGTGACGAGATCACGGTCGCCTGCGACGGACGTGCGACGGCGGGCGAGAACTGGGAGGAGCGCACCGGCGTGGCCCGGGGCAAGCGGCGCGACGACGGCAGTTTCGGCGAGCTCACGGCCGAGCCCGGGGAGCCGCTGGGCAGCCCGCACGCGCCGAACGGGCTGCGCTACCTGTCGCTGGTGGCGCTGCCGGCCGGCCGCCGGCGGGTCTACTACGAGGCCGCCCGGAACGACGGGGCGCACGACCCGCGTACGGAGCTGATCTGAGCCGTCACCGCAGGTAGCAGCAGATGAGAGCGTTATCACGAAGTGCGGGCTCCGTGCCCGGGCGTCGATCCGGGTGCACTAGCGTTCCGGACTGACGCGAGGTGCGAGCGGTAAACGGCCGCACTGTCGGTGGCGGGGTTTCTCCCACAAGGAGGGACTCCGCCATTTCTTTCTCCAGCCCCTTGGTTCAAGCCGTGGCGGGCCTGCTCCCGTTGTGCAACCGACGATCTCCTCCCAACCCCGGTCGACCCCGCCGATGGTGGCTGGCGTTCGACAAGCGCAACCGCAAGGGGAGAGATCAATGGTCGGAGCAGCGGTATCCATGGTTCCCACGTTTGTCGCGCCGGAGCTCGGCCATCCCGTGCCCGTCGCGGACTGGTGCACCGATCTCGCCGACCCCACCATCCTCGTGGCCGATGACGACGAGGCGGTCCGTGAGTTGGTCACCCACAAGCTGGTCGCGGCCGGCTACCGGGTGGTCACGGCGGACAACGGCGCCTCGGCGCTGCGCATGGTGGTCACCGAGCAGCCCGACATGATCATCCTGGACGTCTCGATGCCCGGCCTCGACGGTCTCAGCGTCTGCTACGAACTGCACTCGTCGGCCGAGACCGCCCAGATTCCGGTCCTCATCATGAGCGGGCACGGCCGCAAGGTCGACATCGACCTGGGCATGACCGTCGGCGCCGACGACTACCTGGTCAAGCCGTTCAACCCGGCCGAACTGGTCCGCCGGGTCCGCTGGCTGCTGCTGGCCAACGAGGATCTGCCGGGATCGATCTGAGGAAAGATCGCAGGGCGTTTCCGTACGGGGTGACGGTCGTCAGATCGGCCCACTCGAGCGCACTGTGCTGGCCGTCGCCGCCCGGCCCGAAGATGACGGCGTCGACCCCCACCGCCGTGTAGTGGCGGCCGTCGGCGGCGCCGTGCTTGGCCAGCAGATTCCCCGCGAAGCCGGCTTCCCGGGCTGCGGCCCGCAGCAGGCCGACCTCGAGACTGCCGGGGTCGGCGTGGTGCGGACTGCCCAGCGCCTCCACGGCGGCGGTCAGCCCGGTGATCCCGCCGAGGTGCTCGGCGATCTGCTCGGATGTGCGGCCGGCGAAATCGGCGTCTTCGGGCGGGAACCGGATGTCGAGCCAGGCGCCGGCCTCGTCGGGCACCTGGTTGACGGCCCGGTTGGACGTGTCGAACCGGGCCACGTTGACGGTGGTGCGCCACACCTCGGCCTCGGGCACGGGATAGCGCGCCAGCAGCCGGGAGACACCGTCGGCCACCCTGACCAGGGCGTTCTGGCCGAGCCAGGGGTAGGCGGCGTGAGCCGCGCGGCCGGTCGCCGTGAGCCGGACGTGAGCCAGGCCGCGGGACTCGGTGACGATCTGGAGCCGGCTCTGCTCCCCGATGACGACGAAGCCGCCGCGAACGCCGGCGGCGATCTGATGGGCGGTGCCGTCGGCGCCGCCCACTTCCTCGTCGGCGACCAGCTGCAGGGCGATGTCGTACGGCAGGTCGTGGGCCAGCTCGCGGAAGACGTCGGCCATGACCAGGGCGGCGAGCTTCATGTCGTGGGCGCCGCGGCCGTACAGGCGGTCACCCTCGATCCGCGGGACGAACTGGTCGCCGTCGGCGGGGACGACGTCGAGGTGGGCGTTGAGGATGATCCGGAAGGCGGTCGCGTCGCCGGCGTGGACCAGGGCGCTGGGCTTGCCGTTGGACTCGAAGCGCCGGACGCGGAAGCCGGGACCGACGAAGGCCAGGGCCAGCTCGAGAGCGCGATGCAGCTCGTGCGGCCGGTCTGCTGTGGACGGGATGGCGATCAGCTCGCAGGCCCGGTCGATCAGGTGATCCACCCGTTACGCCTCCTCGCCTGCCCACCCGCCCTCTCCGGTGCCTCACGCTACGCGCGATCGGTTGCGCCCGGCGTCCTTTGTCCACCGGCTGCCCGGGGTCCTTCCAGCGGGAGCTGTGGATGGCAGCCGGTTGGTCACTTGCGGTGAGTGTCTGCCGATGAGGGCGGCCGACGAGGTGACGTGGGGGGTGGGAGTGCTTGACCGAGGTGGGCCGGGCGGTATCATCGCTCGCGACCGAATGGGGGAGGTCGAGCTGCCGGCGGATCGTCCGGGAAATTCTGGCTCCATTCCGCGTGTAATCTGCCCGCAACAATCGGTCAGGTCCTCATGCGACGAATACCCCCTCGGCGATTGTTCACAGTCGACTGCCGTTGCCCACGGGTAGCGAAATTCGGCGGTCATTTGCTCCGTCAACGAAAAGCCGCCGCGAGGAATCAGAACCGTGGCCGCCTCTGATGACGCTGCGTGCTGCTCGAACACGGAGCGTTGATCCATGTCACTCGCTGGTGTTGCTCTCCGGAAGCGGACGACCACTGTTCGTTGAGTCGCTCGGTGGCGTCCCGGCTGTGACGCAGGGCGAACAGCCGGGGCGGGCGTGGTAGACATGCGCGGTGCGGGATGGGCGGGCTGCGCGCAATCGGGATGACGTGCTGGCTGCTGCCTGTGCTGTCGTGGCGGAGCGGGGCGCCGAGGGGACCGGGTTTTCGGACGTAACCGCGGTCAGCGGAGTCGGGGTGTCGACCCTGCAGTACTACTTCGGCAGCCGCGAGGACATGCTGCGAGCCGTCTTCCGGTATGCGGCCCGGGCCGACTTCGCTGCCGTGGGGGAGCAGTTGGCCGGCGTGCACGGGGCGTGGGAACGGCTGGTGGTTGTTGCCTCCTACCTGACGGGGGCGGTCGACGGGGACACGTCCTGGCGGGTCTGGGCCGAGTCGTGGCGGTGGGCTCTGCGGGATGCGGAGCTGCGGACCGACGTGCTGAACGACTACCTGCGGTGGCGTGAGCTGCTGGCGGCGGAGATCGACGCGGGGATTCGGGCTGGGGTCTTCAGAACGGACGCGACGGCGATCGACGGCGCCCGGCAGGCACTGGCGTTGATCGACGGGCTGGCTCTGCCGGTGGTGCTGGGCGATCCGTCGATGGGGCGAGAGACCGCGCGCGAACTTCTGGTGGATGCGCTGGGGAGGTTGGTGAGCCGGGTTGAAGCCGGGACGCGACCCGAGGCGGGCTCAGCGGGACGGGTGGATCGGCCGGCTGTTCCGGTGGGCGCCGGTGCTGAGGGGCGGCCGGTTGGGGTGGCCTTGCGGCCCGCTCGGCGTGCCGACGTGCCGGCGGTGGCCGTCATTTGGGCTGTCGGGTGGCGGGACGGGCACCTGGGCAACGTTCCGGATGTTCTGGTGCGGGCTCGTACGGGGGAATCGTTCGGGGTTCGGGCCGGGGAGCGGATGGCGGACACGACTGTCGCTGTGGTCGGTGGCGTGGTCGCCGGGTTTGTGATGGTCGTGGGGGAGGAGATCGAACAGGTTTATGTCGATACTTCCTTTCGCGGGAGCGGGGTCGCCGGGGTGCTGCTGGCGGAGGCGGAACGACTGGTGGCCGCGGGTGGGCATGCGAACGCCTGGCTGGCGGTCGTGCCGGGGAACTCGCGGGCACGGCGGTTCTACGAGCGGTCGGGCTGGGCCGACGCGGGGGCCTTCGACTACGAGGCGCGGCACGAGGGCGGGGCGATTCTCGTGCCGTGCCGGCGCTACACGAAGCAGGTTGCCGGGTAGGGCTGGGGCGTTCGGTGTGCACACGAGGTCGGGAATCATCGGGCGTGATCAGGCTGACGTGATCAGGCTGAGTAGTCGCTGCCGAAGAGATGGCGGCCGGGATGGTCGCGGTAGAGCAGGCAGTGGTTGTCGTCGTGGTGGCCCGCGGTGCGTACGGCCGTGCAGTTGGCAATGGCGTTGATCTCGGAGGCGGACAGGGACCACTGGACCCACCAGCCGATGCCCGCGGCGTGCTGGCCCAGGCCGGCGTGCGAGCCCGGATGCGGGTGTTCCAGCTCGCAGTGCAGCAACCGGTCGAGGCCGTGGGCGGGCCGCGGGAGCCGGCTGAGCCAGCCGACCTGCTGATGGTCGAGCTCGACGCGGGCCGGGCAGCGGTGGGCGTCCACGACAGCCAGGGCCGTGACGAAGTTGCCGGCGCCCTTGCGTGAGGAGATCAGGCCCTCGGTGCGCAGCACCCGCAGGGCCGACTGGACCGTTGTGCGGGCGACGCGGTGCGCGCCGGCCAGCGTGTGCTCGGACGGGAGCTTGGCGCCGACGGCCAGGCTGCCCGTGAAGATCTGATGGCGGAGTTCGGCGGCGATCTGCTGATAGGGCGACAGGGGCGGGGCGGTGTCGAGGGACATGCTGGCACTCTGCGTGACGGATCTGGGGGGAACAAGTGCGCAGCTGCGTGGATCACGGAAGCTGGTCGAAAGGCGCATGGATGGTCCGGAAAACGCCGTACGGTGCAAAGATGCGACGGACGGCAACGCGGAAAGATCGACGCGCGCCGCTTCAGGAACGTAACTCAGCGTCAGTTCTCGGCGGGCGGCAGCGAGTGCTGGTGATCGCGGCCGGCCAGCGGCGGGCGTGACTCGCGCGAGCCGAGCGGTGGCCTGGTCCCGCGCCCCTCGAGCAGCGGCGTGGCGCGGTTCCAGCGTGGCCCGCTGCCGTCCTTGCGCCGGCGGGCCATCCCGGACAGCGCCTCCAGCACCACCCGGTTGCCGAGCATCGCGGTGATCTCGGCGTGGTCGAACGGCGGCGACACCTCGACGATGTCCATGCCCACCACGGGCAGCTCGTGACAGACGCGCGAGACGCTGTCGAGCAGTTGGCGCGCGGTGAACCCGCCCGGCTCGGGCGTGCCGGTGCCGGGGGCGTGACCGGGGTCGCAGACGTCGATGTCGACCGAGAGGAAGACGCCGTCACAACCGTCGAGGGCGATCGCGAACGCCTGGTCGAGCACGGCGTCGAGGCCGCGGTCGACGATCTCGCTCATGTGGAACGAGTTCATGCCCTGGTCGGCCATCCAGTCCAGCGTCTCGGGGCCGGGCCAGTAGCCGCGCAGGCCGAGCTGCAGGAACCGGTCGCCGCGGACGGCGCCCGACTCGATGAGCCGGCGCATCGGCTGCCCGTGGCCGTAGAGCGAGCCGAACTCGATGTCGCCGGTGTCGGCGTGCGCGTCGAAGTGGATGACCGAGATGGCGCCCGCGCCGTGGTGGCGGGCCACGCCGGCCACGTCCGGCCAGGTGATGGTGTGGTCGCCGCCGAGGATCACCGGGATCGCGCCGTGCGCTGTGACGAAGGCGACCGCGTCCTCGATCGTGACGCAGCTGCGCTGGATCTCGCCGCTGAAGACCTCGAGATCGCCGGCGTCCTTCACGGTCAGGTCGCCGCTGAGGGCATCGACGCGCATCGCCAGGTGCGGGCGGGAGGCGTCGGCCGGCAGATAGTCCGTACCCCGGATGACCTGCGGTCCGAACCGTGCGCCGGGGCGGTGGGAGGTGCCGCCGTCGAAGGGGGCACCGAGGATGACGACGTCGGCATCGGCGTACGTCGGCGGGTCCTGCCAGTCGCAGGCGGGCACACCGAGGAACGTGTAGTCGGGTCCGAACATCGGTCCGTAGCGCGTCACGCGAAGGGACTGTATCTCCATACAGTCCCTCCGGACAGCGTTTCTGCCCGCTGATCGAGGGGTACCGCGATCCGAACATTACGAGGAGGTCGGTACATGCGGACGCTCGGCGGGCGCTACCAGCTCGTGCGGCGCATCGGCGTCGGCGGCATGTCCGAGGTGTGGCGCGGCCACGACCGGGTGCTCGACCGCCCGGTCGCCGTCAAGATCATGGCGCCCGCGGTGTCGGGCACGCTGGGCGAGGTGGCCGGCGTCGATCTCGTACGGTCGGAGGCCCGCTCCGCGGCCCGGCTGGCCCACCCCAACGTGGCCGGGGTGCACGACTTCGGCACGTCCCGGCCCGACCCCGGCGGCCACGAGGTGCCGTACATCGTGATGGAGCTGGTCGAGGGCCAGACACTGGGCGCGCACCTCGCCGCGGGCCCGATGGACTGGCGCATCGGGGTCCGCATCTGCGCCGAGGTGGCGGCCGCGCTCGCCGCCGCGCACAACCACGAGGTCGTCCACCGCGACATCAAGCCGGCCAACGTGATGCTCACCCCGTCGGGCGCCAAGGTGCTCGACTTCGGCATCGCGGCCGTGGCCGGTGTGCCCGACCCGGACCCCGACATGCCGGTGATGGGAACCCCCGCGTACGTGGCCCCGGAGCTCTTCGAGAACCACCCGCCGACCCCCGCCAGCGACATGTTCGCCCTCGGCACGGTGCTGCACCAGTGCATCACGGGGCGTCTGCCCTGGCGCGCGGAGTCGCCCACCGGGCTGGTGCACGCCCAGCGCTATCTCGACCCCGACCCGCTGCCCGAACTCGACGGCCTGCCGCCCGAGGTGGAGGATCTGGTGTCGCGCTGCCTCAACCGCGACCCGCAGGAGCGGCCGACCGCGATGGTGGCCGCCCTGCTGCTGGCCGAGGCCGTCGACGCCCGCGTCTACGTGCCCATCCAGGACCTGAACACCGATTCGCCCCGTCCGTCGATCTCGCCCTGGGACCAGCGCGCCGCGGACGAGCCGACCGCCGTCGCTGTCGCCGTCGACGCGGGCGCCGGCCGCCACCGCGCCGGCTGATCAGAGCCGGCCGAGGTCGATCTCGACGGAGAAGGGCACGGTCAACTTCACCACGCCGGTGAAGACGTCGCTGTCGCGGTAGCGGCCCGTTGCGGGGTCGAGGATGTAGGTGTAGACGAGCGGCGCACCGGTGGCGGCTTGCTCGACACGCCAATAGAACTGGATGCCGGCCCGCGCCTACTGCGGGCGGCAGGCGCGGCGGACCAGGCGGGTGGAGACGCCGCCCAGCAGCACCCGGCGGGCCGGGCCGTAGCCGCGCGAGCCGCAATACCGGTTCGGCGGGCTTGCTCGGCTGCGGCGTTCAGGGCGGCCCGGCCGTCCGGCGTGTCCACGTAGGCCCGGCCGTCCCGGAGTTGTGGCCATGTCACCCCTCCCGTCGTCGGCTCCCGCCTATGTGACTTTGCGCATACGGAGGGTCACTCCGCAACTGCTGGGCGGTCAAATGTGTACGGACTGCGTGTCCGCCGGGGTCCCGGAAAACACGCGCCAGCCTGCGAGTGGGGCGATTTGCGGGGTACGGTGGCGACGGACGGGGCCGGCGGTACGGAGGTTCGGTGATGGGCGAGGCGGTGATGACCACGCGGCGCCAGGCGGACGGCGCGCTCGTCGTCGACGTGCGCGGCAGCCTCGACGCGGCCACCGTGGGCGTCCTGCGCGAGACCCTGATCGGCACCGTGCAGCGCGAGCACCCGGTGACCCTGATCGTCGACCTCACGTACGTCACCTTCATGGACTCGCAGGGCATCGGCACACTGGTCAGCGGCTACAACGTGGCCCGCGAGGTCGGCACCCGGTTCGTGCTGCGCAACCCGAGCGAGTTCGTGCACCGGCAACTGCGCGTAACCGGCCTGACCGAGATGTTCGGCCTGCCGCCCGAGCCGTCGCCCACCCAGACGTACACCCCCTGAATCCCACCCTCAACAAGCCGCGCGCCCGGGGCGTGCGGCCTTTAGAGTGCGTTCATGGAACGGGTCTCTCTCCGGCGTGACCCCGACTGGTGGACTCTGCCCGCGGCCGCCGGCGCCTGGTGGTCGCTCGACCTGCCCTCGAAGAATCTGCGAGCCACCCTGACCGCCCGGATCTGGTCGCCGGCCGGGAACGCCGGCCGCGTGCTGGTCGCCCACGACGGACCCGACTACGACAAGCACGCCGGCCTCGGCCGCTACGTCGCCGCGTCGATCACCGCCGGCCGCGTCGAGCCGTGTCACGTCGTGCTGCTGCCGGCGGGGGACCGCAACGAGTGGTACGCGGCCCTTCCCGCGTACGCCCGTGGGCTGGGACAGGAGATCCTGCCGCAACTCACCGACCGCCTCTCGCCCGGCCGGCCCGTGGCCGCCGTCGGCGCCAGCGTCGGCGCGCTCGCGCTGCTGCACTGCCAGCGCCGCCACCCCGAGGTGTTCGCCGGGCTGTTCCTGCAGTCCGGCAGCTTCTTCCAGCCCCGCTTCGACCGGCAGGAATCGGGGTTCGCGCGCTACCTGCCGATCGTGCGGTGGACGGGGCGGGTGCTGCGGGCGCCCGACGGCCCCGGCGTGCCGGTCACGATGACTTGCGGCAGGCTCGAGGAGAACCTGGCGAACAACCGGAGCATGGCCGAGGCGCTGCGCGCGCAGGGTTACCCGGTCACCTTCGCGCAGATCGAGGGCGGTCACGACTGGCCGGCGTGGCGCGACGCCCTCGAACCGCATCTCACCTCGCTGCTCAGGCGACTGACGGCCCTGATGTGATCTGGGGAGGCAAACCGTGGCGGACGTAGAACACACCATCGGACTCTTGCTCGGGATGGAAGACGACTGGCCGCGGGCGTACGAGGCGCTGGTGAGGCGGCTCGGGGTGGTCGCCGGGCCCGACGGCAAGTCGCACCGGGCCAACTCGGTGCGGGTCACCATCGAGCCGTTCAACCTGCGCGACAAGCCGCGCCACGACCTCGTCATCGACCGGCTCGCCTACTGGTACTACCACCCCCGCGAGTGGCTCAAGAAGATCGCGCTGATGGACGACGTGTACCTGCTGAACAGCCCGTTCACGTTCCAGTCGATGGAGAAGCACGCGGCGTACTGCGCGATGATGCGGCTCGGGCTCAAGGTGCCCGAGACGGTGCTGGTGCCGTACAAGAACCCGCTCGACAACAGCCGGTACGCGTACACGGCGGCCCGCTACAACCAGTCCTTCGACCTGGACGCGACGGCGGCGCAGGTGGGCTATCCGATGTACATGAAGCCGTACGACGGCGGCGCCTGGGTCGGCGTCTCGAAGATCCGCAACCCCGATGAGCTGCACACCGCGTACGACGCCTCGGGCGAGCGGCTGATGCACCTGCAGGCCTCGGTCGAGGGGTACGACGTGTTCGCGCGCTCGCTGTCCATCGGGCCCGAGACGATGGTGATGAAGTTCCGGCCCGAGCAGCCCATGCACAACCGCTACGAGGTGCAGCACGGCTTCCTCACCGCCGCCCAGGGCGACGAGGTGGTGACCATCTCGCGGCTGGTCAACGCGTTCTTCCGGTGGGAGTTCAACTCGTGCGAGTCGCTCGTGCGCGGCGACGACGTGCACCCGATCGACTACGCCAACGCCTGTCCCGACGTGGCGATCACCTCGCTGCACTACTACTTCCCGTGGGCCATGGCCGCCCTGCTGCGCTGGACGGTCTACTGCGTCGTCACCGGCCGCAAGCCGCGCCTCGACACGGACACGGCGGCCTACTTCGCGATCGGCGACGACCCTTCCCTCTCGTACGCCGAGAAGCTGGCCGCCTATCGCCGGCTCGCCGACGACTACTTCGAGGCCGACCGGTACGCCGACTTCTGCGCGCGCTACCTCGGCAACGTCGACGAGATCGTCTACGAGTGGGTGACGTCGGACGAGTACCGTTCGCTGCTGCGCGAGACCGTTCGCGCGACCTATCCGGTGCACGAGCACGAGAAGTTCCTGGCCCACTTCGGCGGGCTGACCGACGCCTGGATCCGCGACAACCCGTCCAACCACCCCGGCCACCGCCCCTGAACCGGACTGAAGGCTGAGCAACTCTTCTGTCAGACCCCAGGGCTAGGGTCGGCGACGTGCACATCCGGATCGAGGGTCACGACCTGCCGGCCCAGCGGGGCGGGGCGCAGGCCGATGCCCTGCGCCTGGCTAACGTGCACGTCGGGGTGCAGCGGCAGCGTGCGGTCGTCGAGCTGGTGCCGGCGTGGGATTCGTCGGCCACCTGGGAATTCGAGATCACCTCGCGTGAGGTCGACGAGTTGCTCGACGTCGGCGGGCCCTGGGTGCACGGCCGTCCGGGGGCCCGCTTCCTGTACTTGAGCTGGGGCAACGTCGGCGACTTCGGGTTCGACATGTTCCGTCGGGCCAAGTTGATGTTCGGCGACGTGCCGACCGCGGTGCTGCGATCGGCGCACGAGGGCGGCGGCGTGCTCACCGCTTCGCTCGGGCTCACCGACGAGCTGGGCGGGCCGGTGTGCGCCCGGGTGCGGCCACCCGCCATCGAGTGGTCGGTGCGATGACCTCCCTGGTGGCAGTCGAGGTTCGCGTGCTCCACGGGTTCGTGGGGCGCGACGGCTCGATCAATCTGTGGGGTGAGGCGGGTCCGCTGCCCGCCTCGGAGCGGGGCGAGCACCCGTTCGCCGTGCCGGCCGCGGGTCTGCCGGCGGGCGAAACACGGGGGCCGGCCACGCTGGTGCTGCCCTCGACGAGTGCCGGGCCGCTGCCGTCCCCGCAGCTGGGCCTGCCGCCCCGGCGCGGCACGCCGCGGTTGCGCCCGTGGCAGATTCCGGCCGTGGTGGTGCCGTTCGTCGACGACGAGGTGCTGGGCGAGTTCGACGGGCGGCCCGGCCACTCGGTCGAGTGGCTGGTCGAGCTGTGCGACTTCGCGGCCGACCTCGTCCGCCGGGGCCGCGTGCTGCCCGCCGTCCACCCGCACGGTCCGGTGGCCCGGTGGCGGCCCGTGCTCACCGGTTTCGACGCCATCCACCGCGACGACCTGCTGCGGCGGCTGCCCGCGGCGGCCCGGGCCGAGCGCGCCCGCCCCGGCGAGGTGGCCGGCCTGCCCGCCGAGGACGCGCTGGCCTCAGCC
The DNA here is from genome assembly GCF_023717965.1 of Paractinoplanes hotanensis. Taxonomy (NCBI): domain Bacteria; kingdom Bacillati; phylum Actinomycetota; class Actinomycetes; order Micromonosporales; family Micromonosporaceae; genus Paractinoplanes; species Paractinoplanes hotanensis. Next base: position 224,958 of record NZ_JAMQOL010000023.1, read on the forward strand.
CTCGAGCGGCTGGTCGACGGCCTGGTCCGCACCCGGCTGGCCGAGTCCGGCGTGCGGCTGGGCGACGGCTGGCTCGCCGCGCTCACCGGCGAGCCGTCCTTCACCGCCGCCCCGGCCCTGGTCGACGAGCTGACCGAGCGCCTTGACGCCTGGCACACCGGCGCCACGACCGGCGCCGCCGTGCGGCTCTGCTTCCGGCTCAGCCACCTCGACGAGCCCGGTCCCGACGAGCCCGACGCGGTGAGCCCCCACCCGGCCGCCGCCCCCCGCGACTCGTGGCTGCTCGAATTCCTGCTGCAGGCCGTCGACGAACCGAGCGCCCTGGTGACGGCGGCCGACGTCTGGCGCGACCGGTACGCCCCGCTGCGCCGCTGGACCAGCCATCCGCAGGAACGCCTGCTCGGTGGTCTGGGCCGGGCGGCCCGGCTCTACCCCGACCTCGAGGCCGCGCTGCGCCTGCCCCGCCCGGTCGACATGGTGCTCGGCACCGAAGAGGCCCACCGTTTCCTCACCCATGCCGCCGCGCTGGAAGGGGCCGGCTACGGCGTGCTGCTGCCGGCCTGGTGGCGCGACCGTCCCAGCCTCGGGCTCGGCCTCAACGTCCGCCCCCGCGAGCCGGTGCCCCGGGTGCTGCGCGACGAGGCGGCCGACCTCGCACACCTGGTCGACTACGACTGGAACCTCGCACTCGGCGGTCAGATGCTCACCACCGACGAGCTCACCGACCTCGCCCAGGCGAAGGTCCCCCTCGTGCGCCTGCGGGGGCGCTGGGTCTACTTCGACGCCGACCGCCTCGACGCCGGGCTGCGCTTCCTCGCGCGCGGCGGCGGCACGATGAGCGCCGGCCGCGCGCTGCAGACGATCAAGCTGCTGCCGCCGGAGGAGCTGCCGCTGCCGGTGACGGCCAGCAGCGGCGAGGGGTGGGTGGCCGACCTGCTCGCGGGCGATCTGGAGCAGCGGCTCGAACTGCTCGATCCGCCGGCCGGGTTGCAGGGCTCGCTCCGTCCCTATCAGCGGCGCGGTTTCTCCTGGCTGGCCTTCCTCGACTCGCTCGGGCTGGGCGCGTGCCTCGCCGACGACATGGGGCTGGGCAAGACGATCCAGCTGCTCGCGCTGCTACTGCACAAGCGGGACGGGCCGGCGCTGCTGATCTGCCCGCTGTCGGTGCTCGGCAACTGGCAACGCGAGACCGCCCGGTTCGCGCCCTCGCTGCGCGTCGCGGTGCTGCACGGCGACGAGCGGGTGGTCCCCCGGGACGCCGACCTGGTGCTGACCACCTACGCCACCGCCGTGCGCGACGCCGACGAACTGACCGCCATCGCCTGGGACAGGGTGGTGCTCGACGAGGCCCAGCACGTCAAGAACAGCGCCGGCACGGCAGCCCGGGCCATCCGGCGCTTCCCGTCCCGCATGCGCATCGCGCTGACCGGCACGCCCGTCGAGAACCGGCTGGCCGAGCTGTGGTCGATCCTCGACTACTTGAACCCCGGCGTGCTCGCCTCGCCGCACACGTTCCGGGCCCGCTTCGCCGTGCCGATCGAGCGCTTCGGCGACGAGGACGCGGCTGCCCGGCTGCGCCAGGCCACCCGCCCGTTCATGCTGCGGCGCACCAAGTCCGACCCGATCATCGTCGACGACCTGCCGGACAAGCGCCATGTGCGGCACCTGTGCGGGCTGACCGGCGAGCAGAGCACCCTCTACCGGGCGATCCTCGACGAGATGACCGACCGGCTCGACGAGACCACCCAGCGGTGGAACAAGGGCATCGTGCTGGCCGCCATGACCAAGCTGAAACAGGCCTGTGTCCACCCGGCCCTGCTGCTGGGCGACGGCTCGCCCCTGCCCGGCCGGTCGGGCAAGCTCGAACGCCTGGAAGAGATCCTCGACGGCGCGCTGGCCCAGGGCGAGAGCGCGCTGTGCTTCACGCAGTTCGCCCGCTTCGGGTCGATGCTGACGCCGCATCTGGCCGCCCGCTTCGGGGTGCCGGTGCGCTACCTGCACGGCGGCACGTCCCGCAAGGACCGCGACGCGATGGTCGCCGACTTCCAGGCCGACGAGCGGCCCGGCATCTTCGTGCTCTCGCTCAAGGCCGGCGGCACCGGCCTCAACCTGACGGCGGCCAACCACGTGGTGCACGTCGACCGCTGGTGGAACCCGGCCACGGAGGAACAGGCCACCGACCGCGCCTTCCGCATCGGCCAGCAGCGCGACGTCCAGGTGCACACCCTGGTCTGCCTGGGCACGCTCGAGGAACGCATCGACCGCCTGCTGGCCGACAAGGGCGTGCTGGCGGCCCGCGTGGTCGGCAACGGCGAGGGCTGGCTGACCGCCCTGTCCACCACCGAGATCCGCGACCTGCTGACCCTCGCCCCGGAGGCCATCGTTGACTGACGACCGGCTGGCTGTCGCCTTCCTCGGCACGTTCGAGTCGCTGCGGATGGGGCCGACGTTCGCACGCGGGCGGCGTGATGAGCGGTCGGGGCATGTGCGCAGCCTGACCATCTCCAGCAGTCTGGTCATGGCGCAGGTGCGGGGGCCCGACGACCCGCGGGCGTTCCGGGCGCGGATAGCGGTGCGTGCCTTCGGCGCCTCCGAATGGGCGGCGCTGGAAGAGACCATGGCGGGCGAGGCACGCTATGCGGCTTCGCTGCTGGGCGGCCGGATGCCGGCCGGGATCGCCGACGTCTTCGCCGCGGCCGGGCTCAGTCTGGTGCCGTTGTCACTCGACGAGGTCGCGATGGACTGCTCGTGCGAACGGTGGCCCATGCCGTGCGTGCATCTCGCGGCGACGTGCTACGCCGTGGCGCGCAGCTTCCAGGAGGATCCGTTCGGCGCGTTCACCTGGCGCGGCCGGGGCCGGGACGAGTTGCTGGTTCATCTGCGCGAGCTCCGCAACGCCCACGCGGTCGCGGCGACCTCGGCGCACCCTGACGGCTTCCTGCCGACCGCCCCCGGCTCCTCCGCTTCGGCCGACGACCGCGGGATGGCGCGAGGCGGTAATCCATCCGCCGGGCGGGGGGAGCACCTGGGTGAGGCGGACGAGTTCTGGGGGAGCACTCTGTCCGCAGCGGCGCCGGTCGGTGGCCGGCCGGGCGCTGTGAGCAGGCCGGATGCGCTTCTCGACCAGCTCGATCCGCCCCCGTTGGCGCAGGACGGCCGGCCGATCGTGGAGGTCTTGCGGCCCGCGTATCTGGCTTTACCGGACGAATAGCCGAGTAGCGCCGACCGCTCGGATTAATCCCATCCGTGGCGTTGTTCCCCGTTAGGGGCATAACGCTCCGAAACCTTTCTGTTACATACCGTGTAGATGATCTCCTTCTCTCGACATGACGTTTTGTCAAGAGAAGGTGTGAAATGAACCGTATTACCCGGATGCTGTCCGTCACCGGTCTGGGCATCCTCGCCGGTCTTACCGTCGGCGCCGGCCCGGCCCTGGCGGCGACCAGCACGGACGCCGGCCCTGCCAAGACGGCGTCGGCCGCCCAGGGTTCCGACCGCGACCGCGTCATCCGCTACTTCGACAGCCGCCGCGAGTGCGTCATCGCGGGGCGTATCGGCGAGCGTTTCGGCCGTTGGGACGACTTCGACTGCGACCGCGTCGGCCGCTTCACGTGGGCCCTCGAGGTCAGCTGGGACCGCGACCGGTTCGGCCACGGCCACCGCCACCACGGCGGCGACCGTTTCCCGTTCCGCTTCGGTGACCGCGACCGGCACGACCGCGACCGGCACGACCGCGACCGGCACGACCGCGACCGGCACGACCGCGACCGGCACGACCGCGACCGGCACGA